>DATCKF010000116.1:0-4215 GCA_036562395.1 Bacilli bacterium | reverse complement strand
GATGTTAATTTCCTATAATCCCATATAATTTAGTAGGAGGGATTTAATGAATGTTGATTTAGTATTTGAAGGAGGAGGTATTCTTGGGGTCAGTTTTGGAGGAGCCTATGAAGCGTTATCTAAGAAAGGGTATGTTGTAAGAAGAAGTGCTGGTACTTCCGCTGGTTCGATTATTTCTTCGTTAATAGTTGCAGGCTATAAATGGGAAGAATTATTAAAAATTATTAAAGTTACAGATTTCTCACAATTTCTTGATAAAACGAAATTATCAAAGCTAGGATTTATAGGTAAAATACTATCGATAATTTATAATAAAGGGATTTATCGGATTGAGGTTGTTGAAAAGTGGGTTGAAGATTTATTAGCTAGAAAAGGTATAAGGACTTTTAAAGATGTGATGGTAAATAATGAAAGCCGACTCAAAATTGTTGCTGCTGATATAACTGATCGGAAGTTATTAATCTTTCCTGATGATTGCACTTATTATGGAATTAAGAGTGAAGATTTTAAGATTGCAAAAGCAGTGGCAATGAGTTGCTCAATCCCTTTATTTTATACACCAATCAAAATGAAAAAAGAAGAACGGATAAATTATATTGTTGATGGAGGATTAGTAAGTACATTTCCGATTTGGATATTTGATGTTGAAGGGACACCACAATATCCGACTTTTGGAATCAAAATAAAAGATCCGATAAGTTATTCTTCAATTGGAAAAGTTGGGATTATTTCATATATCAAAGATTTAATTAATGCTTCATTAAATAAGGAAGAAACTAGATTTCTCCGTGATGAAGATTTAGTAAGAACGATAGTTATTGATTTTGATAATAAAAATAAAGCGATTGATTTAGATATCAATCGCAGTCGGATTGAATATTTATATAAATGTGGTTTTACGTCAACTGACACTTTCCTTAAAAAGTGGAATTTTATTGAATATGTGAAAAGATATCGGTTATAAGCATTTTTAATATTTACTATTATAATTATTATCATATTTATTTCTATATAGATAATTATCATTAATAGCAATAGTGCACAAATGCGATGAATTATTATTCTTACTATTTGTATATTGTCATAAATTTTTTTATAAAGATGAAAGACACTATCATAATAGTGGTTTATCTTTATATAAAATCTGAACCATTTTTCATTTTCAGACACTTAATAATTGGAGGTAAGCAAATGCAAAAAGAAGTTTTATTAGCAAAAGTTGAAACATATATTGATAAAGTCTTTTTTTACTGCTTAAAACGATGCAATAATCGTGAAGATGCAGAAGATTTATCACAAACTATTTTACTTGAAACTGTTGTAGCAATAAATAAAGGGCATTATCCAGAGAATTTTGATTATTATATCTGGGCGATAGCAAGAAATCAGTATGCAAAGTATCAAGCCCAAAAAATCAAAGCAAGAAAGAATGAAGAATTTGTTGAAAAGATTGAAGTTAATGAAAATATAAATGTTCTTGATGAGATTATCACTGATGAGAAAATAACACTTATTAATAATCAAATAAAGTTATTGAGTCGTGAATATGTTTCAATTCTGTATGGGTATTATGTTGAAGATAAAACTTTGAAAAGGATTGCAGAAGAAATGAATTTACCTCTAGGAACAGTAAAAAGAAAACTGTTCGAATTAAGAAATAAATTAACGGAGGCAGTGAAAATGGTTAAATTAAATGGGAAAAAAGCTTATATCCCAAAAGATTATGTGTTTGTGAAAAGTTGTGATAAGGTGGGGAAATATGATCCTCATGACTTTGTTGATTCATTGATTAATAAAAATCTATTGTATCATTCATATAATAACCCTTGTACTTTAGAAGATTATGCATTAGAGTTAGGAATTTCAATGCCATATATTGAAGATATTGTAAAAAGATTGAATGATGCAACATTATTAAAAAAATATGATGAAAACAAATATGTTACATCATTTGCATTTTTATCGAAAGAGTTTCGGAAAGAAACATATGATATTGTTCGTAAATATGCAATAGATTTTAATGATCATCTTATTGAATTTGCAAAAAATAATTTTAGTAAATATAAACAAATATTAGATTCAAAACATGAAGATCATTTTTTAATGTGGAGTTTAATGTTCCTCCTTATTAAAGGCTGTGAAGAAGACGCATTCGGGACAATTGAATATACAAAAAGACCTGGTGATGGCAGGTGGGATTTTGTTGGTTTAGAATACTTAAATGAAGGTTTAGATTTTTATTTTGTTGGATGTAATGGTAATAGTACTCTTGCAAATTTTGGCTTTGCTTTTCCATTCAAGAAAAATAATGTTAGTTTCGATACTTGCGCTAATGGTAATGAAGATTTTGAAATTTTTGCATATATAAAAAACAATCCTCATTTGCATTATAGTAAGATTAATGAATTAGATGAAAATATCAAAAATAAAATAAAGAATCTACTTAATCAAGGTTATATCCGTGTTGAAAATGATATGTATTATTTTAACTTTGTATATCTATCAAAAGAACAATTTCATATGATGAAAAATCAAATTATGTTTAGCGATGATTTGCTTCCTGCTATTAAAATCTTAAAATCAATGCATCATGAAATAAAAGGTTCGCTAACAAAATACTTACCACAATACTTAAATGATCAAATTCCATACCTTGCAGATACCTTATGTAGTAATATCCGTTCGAAAGTTATTGATGGATTTGTCGAAGCGGGATTGTTAGGATTTATTGATGATGGTAAGCATTTCACTTACAATTTAATTGTCATTGAAAGATAAAACTAAAACCTCATTGATGAACAATGAGGTTTCTTACATTTCTAATAATTCATGAATAATTGTATCACCAGTAAATAAATCAGAATAAGTGATTGTAAAAGTTGCTAAATATGAATCATTAACAAGAGCTTCAATCATAATAAAATGATTATATGCGCCTTTAAAGGTTGCGGGATGATTGTTTATAGGTTTTCTGCTTTTTTTCGTAATATGAATCGTATCTCCTGGTTTTAAAGAATTTACGATTATTTCTTTTATTTCTTCCGGTGTCATGTTCATTTAATACACCTCTTTCTAAATCCTTTATGGATTTATTTTTGATGTTTTTATTATATCATGAAAGGATACAAAACTCAATCTTTAATTATTTTAGAAAATATGGTATAATTATTCAATATAAGGAGGAATAAAGATGATTATAAATTTCAAGCAAATGGAAGAAACAATTAAAAAGCATTTTTATGATGGAAACAAAGAACTAAATGCGAAAATGTATGTTGATGAAAAAAATAAAATATTATATGGTAAATTAGTTCCGGGGGCTTCAATTGGTTTACATACACATGAAACCAGCTGTGAAGTAATTTATATCATCAGTGGAACGGGAAAAGTATTATATGATGGACAATATGAGACCGTAGAAGAAGGTAATTGTCATTATTGCCCTAAAGGTCATTCACATAGCTTAATAAACGATAGTGATAATGATTTAATATTTTTCGCTGTTGTACCAGCTCAATGACAATTTGATTAATGTTAATGCAGTTTCGGTATTCATGTCTATTTATATAATAAGTATTGAGGTGGTATAATGGCAGGTGTTATTACTCATTTACAGATTGGAAAAATGATTTATAAAGACCAAAAATATTTAATTGATGATGAAATTGGTTTTTATTTAGGAACAATTGCTCCAGATTCCATTATGGCGAAAGCTGATTATCAAAGGATTGACAAAATAATAACCCACCTACGAATTGGCATTAGTAGTGAAGACTGGTATAAAGATGAATATCAAGAATTATATGAAAAACGAATTCTTGAGTTCATTAATAAATATTACAACCATCCGCAATCATTAAATTCATTCTATCTAGGTTATATAACTCATTTATTAACCGATCAGTATTTTCATAATACTGTCAGAAAAATGATAGTTCAAAAATTAAAAGATAACAATCTTCCATATACGGGAAAAGATTTATTAAAAGTAATGACATATGAATTTGATGCCTTTGATTATTATCTGCTTCATAATAATCAAGATTTGATTGAAATTATTCATATGATGGAAAATATATCAGAAAATTATGAAGTTCAAGATTTATTACCATGCTCATACATCATGCATAATTTTACTTGGATTAAGACAAAATTTATAGATCATCAAGAAAACTTAAATTTAAAATACTTTCAAGAATCTGACATCTTAAGATT
>DATCKF010000109.1:0-2606 GCA_036562395.1 Bacilli bacterium | reverse complement strand
TAGCTGATAAATATTGTGAAAACCCATATTTCAAAGAAGTTGATGGGTATGTTGCTGCAGTTTTTTATTATAATAATGCAATAATTGCTGAAGAAGCAAAAGATGAAGAATTATTAAAAAATAGTGTTTTAGGATTAAGTGAAATTGTTACTTCAAAACGTCATACTGAATATCCTGAGAAGATTATATATATTTATGAATTAATTGAATTAGTATATTTAAATTATCAAGCTAAAACTAATGAAGAATATCAAGAAGTAATGAGGCAATATAAAGACTTTGTATTGCGATATGAATCTCATCAAGAATTAAGCACTTTAAAAATATTATCAGCGCATCTATCAATATTAAAGACATTTGTGAAAAATAATGAATGTCAATACGCAATCGATCGATTAAATGAAATGCTTTTATTAGATCCAGAAACTAAAGTTCGATTAGATATATATAAAGTTTTATGCGATTGTTATAAAGAAACTGATGTAGAAAAATATTATTCAATGCTTGAAAAATTGAATGCTGAATATATGACACTTTTAAAAAGTTTACAAGAAAACCTTAATGATGGAATATTAAATACAATTAAACTATATGAAACACGTAAAAGTTATAATGAAATTCAAAAGCGATTTGAAATTGATCAATTGACAGGTTGTTATAATCGTAATGTGCTTCGTAAGAAATCAATTGAACTATTTGATCTTAAAGGTGAAGGAGCAATAATCTTTTTTGATCTTGATAATTTAAAAGAAGCAAACGATTTTTATAGTCATAGTTATGGTGATGAATATTTAAGATTATTTGTTCAAGGGGTTCAAGATTGTATACCTTCATCGTGCTATTTATTTAGATATGGTGGCGATGAATTTATCATTACCACTCCATTTAAGGATTCCAAAAGACTTGAAAAGCTAGTTAGAAAGATATATCGAAAATTTAGTGAACCAGTGAAAATATATGATCAATATATCAAAATAGATTTTAGTGCTGGAGTAGCTATATATCCTGATGATGGCGAAAATTTTGAAGAAGTGTTAAATAAAGCTGATACCGCAATGTATGAAGCAAAAAAAGGTAGATTTAGTTATATTTTTGTAAAAGATAAAAAAGATGAGAAAAATCCTTGAAAAATTAAAAACTTTTGGTATAATAATAAAGAGCCCAAAAAGTTCTCTTAAAAAAATAAGAGGACTTTTTATTTTTATATTAGGAGTGAGAAAATGGCTAAATTTATATTTGTTACAGGTGGAGTAGTATCAAGTTTAGGAAAAGGAATTAATGCATCTTGTATTGGTAGATTATTAAAGAGTCGGGGCTTAAAAGTCTTCATGCAAAAGTTTGACCCATACATTAATGTTGACCCAGGAAATATGTCTCCTCTACAACACGGTGAAGTCTTTGTAACCGATGATGGAGCAGAAACTGATTTGGATTTAGGTCATTACGAAAGATTTATCGATGAAAACTTAAGCAAACATTCAAGTGTAACAACCGGAAAAATTTATCTTCGTGTAATTGAAAAAGAAAGACATGGCGTATATCAAGGTAAAACCGTGCAAGTTATTCCGCATATTACCAACGAAATCAAAGAAGCAATTTATGATGCGGCGGATTATAGTCAAGCAGATGTAATTATTACTGAGGTTGGAGGAACTGTTGGTGATATCGAATCTTTACCATTCTTAGAAGCAATCAGACAAGTACGACGTGAAATAGGAGTAAATAATACTTTATATATTCATAATACGCTTGTACCATATCTTGAATCTTCAAAAGAAATAAAGACAAAACCTACTCAACATAGTGTTAAAGAATTACGATCACTAGGAATTAATCCGGATATTATCATTCTTCGTAGTGATAAACCAATTTCCAAAAATGAAAAAGAAAAAATTGCTTTGTTCTGTGATGTCAATTATGATGCAGTAATTGAAGCGCGAAATGTAAAAAACATTTATGAAATTCCAATTAAACTTGCAGAACAAAAGTTAGATGAATATATCGTTAATCATTTCGGATTACAAACAAATCCTTTGGACTTAAGTGAATGGTTAACAATGATTGAAAAAGTCAAGAATCAAAAAGGTGAAATTGAAATTGCAATTGTTGGCAAATATGTATCATTACAAGATGCTTATTTATCAATTATTGAAGCATTAAAGCATGCAGGAATTCATCTTGGAGTTAATGTAAAAATCAATTTTGTTGATGCTGAAAAAGTAACACGTGAAAATGTAAAAGAATTACTTGCAACAAGTCAAGGTATTTTAGTTCCTGGAGGATTTGGAGAAAGAGCAATCCATGGTAAAATTAATGCCATTACTTATGCAAGAGAAAAAAAGATACCTTACTTTGGAATATGTTTAGGAATGCAACTTGCAGTAATTGAATATGCTCGAAATGTCTTAAATTATCCTGAAGCAAGTTCATGTGAATTTGATGATACATCAATGCCTTTAATTGATCTAAATTATAGTGAAAAAGATATGGGAACCAAGATGCGTTTAGGTTTATATCCATGTGAATTAAAAGAAGGAACCAAAATAAAAGAAGCATATGGTGTAGATCGAATTCAAGAACGTCATCGTCATCGATATGAATTCAAT
>DATCKF010000103.1:0-1978 GCA_036562395.1 Bacilli bacterium | reverse complement strand
TTGATTTTACTATTTATCCGCATCATATCACCACTAAATAATATGTCAATTCTAAAATAAATATGAAAAAAAGACTGTTTGGACAGTCTTTAAAACTCAAAATCATCAATTAATGAGCACGACGATGTTTGCGTGCTGCTCTTTTCTTCATCTTGCGAACGTCACTTGGTTTTAGATAATGTTCGCGTTTACGCGCTTCTGCAAGGGTACCTGATCTAGATACATCACGTTTGAAACGTTTTAAAGCATCTTCAATTGTTTCATTATCACGAACTACAGTTTTAGGCATTTTGGTCCCCCCTTTCAGCTTCAAAATTCATACTAATTATACTACAAGATGTCCACGATGTAAAGATTTTTTATGAAATTTTTTCAACTTCAGACATTAATTGTATAATTTTGCGTAAATAATCATTTGCAACAGCCATAAAATCAATTTTTAAACGCGAACTTAATCCAGTTAATTCTTTAAATATCGCCACATTAAACCATTGAAAACATTGGAATGCACGCCATAAATAAAATCTTTGTAATTTATCATTATCGACTTCGTCATAATAAGTATATAATAATTTTAAACCTTCTTCAAGGCGAAGATTGGCAAAGCATGCAAGATCATATATTATATCATTATTACCAGTAAATTCAAAATCAACGATATACAACTTATCATTACTTACAACAAAGTTTGATGGTTGACTATCACCATGGCATAAGACTTTTTCTTGTGATAATAAATAATCTTGATATTTCAAAAATTGCTTTTTAATATCTAAATATTCTTGAGGATGTTTATATCCTAACTCAATAATATGATTTTCATATGTCTGTAAACGTGTAAAAGGTTCATAATCATTTGCTGCTTTTAATCCACTTTGATGAATGATTTTCAATATGGCACTGACCTTTTCATAAGGGTAAGGAGTAACTTGATGTAAAGGTGTACCTTCAATATAGGTTGCAACTTTTTCTCCAGTATCAAGATTAAAATAAACGGTATGATTAGAAATATGTAATGAATCAATTAAATTTAAATTAGCTTTTTCTAGCGTTCGATCAACAAACCTTTCAGCATTCTCACCAGGACGACGATATGTATAATATTGATCATCCATTTTCACAACATACGTATAATTACTCATTCCACCTAAAAGACGATGACTTAATTCAATGTTTTTCCCTGGAAAAATCTCCTCTAATCTCTTTATTATTTCTTTATCATTCATATTATCCCTCGATCTTTAATAAATTGTAGCCAATTTTTGAATGCTTGTGCACGATGACTAATTTTGTTTTTTTCACTTAATGGAATTTCTGATAATCTTAAACCATTTTCAAGGATGAATAACGGATCATATCCAAATCCTTCATGACCGCGAATATCATATGCAATTTGACCTTCAAGTTTTCCTGTGAAGAAATAAATATTATCATTTTCTATATAACAAACTTGACAAATAAAATATGCATTGCGATCTTTTATATCCTTAATATCAGCTAATAATTTTTCATTATTTTTTTTTGCATTAGCATTAATACCAGCATATCGAGCCGAATAAATACCAGGCTGATTATCAAAACTAGGAATGACTAAACCCGAATCATCAGCTAAGACAGGTAAATGATATTTCTGATAATAATATTCAGCTTTTATTCGCGCATTTTCTTCAAAACTATGACCATTTTCATCAACATCATCTTCATCATTTAAATCTTTTAACGAGATAAGGTTGATATTGGTATTGCTAAGTAATTGCTTAATCTCTTCGACTTTATGAAAATTATGAGTTGCGAGTAATATATCCATCATTTCACCTACTTTGTATATTATACACCTTTCTATATTTTAATACAATAAAAAAACTCATCATATAATGAGTTTTTATCCGATTATTATTGAATAATTCATTTCAATTTTCGCACTTTCGCCAACAATCCTTAATTGATATGTTCCATTAGCATTAGGATAGGAAATGGT
>DATCKF010000098.1:0-4272 GCA_036562395.1 Bacilli bacterium | reverse complement strand
GTAATAAGGTGAAAAAATACTGCTTTCTCCTTCATTAGGTTTTACATTAAACTTATCAATTTTAAATTTATGTAAGTTCCCATCTTTATAAACAGATAGATATAAACCTTTAATATTGACTTTATCTTCGCCTTGATATCCCCAACCAGCATTCTTATATATCAATTGATCACTACTTCCATCATTAAGGAAACCAACAACATGGCCAGATAGATATGGTGTTGCAGTAATTGCAAACCATTTTTCATAATCAGCTATCATTGGGTAATATGGTTGAGGATAAAATTGGGCACTACCATCCGCAGTTAATCCCGTACCTGATTTTGTGTAATATTGATCGGCATTCATCGCCCCAATTACTTTCCATCCAGGATGTTTTTGTTCATAATCGCGAGCAATTGATGCAACAGTGGCTCTTGTAAAACCTGCACCATTACTAATTGCCCATGTAGCAACTTTTGCAGTTTCGCTAGTTTTCATTGATAGAACATTAACTTGTTGGGGATATTGAGTATTATTTCGAATTGTATATCCTAAAGCTTTAATGTGAGTGACTCCACCATTTAATAAAGTTTGGTCGCTTGATGTTGGATTATAACCAGCATTATTCGAATCATCATAAGTAATCGCGTTAATATTCACATTAACAAATAAAAGTACTAAAAACAAAAACACTAAAATTAGTAATCTTTTTTTCATACTTCCTCCGTTTTATAATATAATTTCGCTTGCGTCTCAAACATCTGATAATATAATCCTTTTTTCTTCATCAATTCATGGTGATTTCCCTCTTCAACAATCTCTCCACTTGCAAACAAATATATTTTTGAAGCATCAACGACAGTCGATAAACGATGGGATATTAAAATGATTGTTTTTTCAGTACATAAATCAAGAATCTGCTTATTAATTTCATATTCCATAAGTGGATCTAATGATGATGTTGGTTCATCAAGAATGATAATAGGAGCATCAGATGCAAAGATTCTGGCAATCGCAAGTTTTTGCGCTTCCCCTCCAGATAAAACTAAACCTTCTTTATCAAATTCCTTAGTAAGAATCGTATCAAGACCTTTAGGTAATTCTTTAATTTTCTTCGCCAAGCCTGCTTTTTCTAAAGCATTCCATACTTTTTCATCATCTTCTTCATTAATTCTTTTGCGGAGTAAAACATTTTCTAAAACACTTACTGAATAAATTTGATAATTTTGGAATGTTGAAGAAAAAGATTTTCTGAGGTTTTGTTCATTTAATTCTTGATAGTCACAATTATTCATTAAAATCTTACCTTCAGTTGGGTTGTATAACTTTAATAATAATTTAATTAAAGTTGATTTCCCAGCGCCATTATAACCAATGATGGCTATTTTTTCTTGAGGTTTAATTATCATGTTAATATTATGCAATGCATAATTTTCTTGATTTGGATATTTGAAACTAAGGTTTTGAATTTCAATCATTGGATGTTTATCACTAATTGCCTTCCCTTTATTTACTTCAACCTTAGGGACATAATCTAAAAGCCATAAGAAATCATTAATATATAAGGCATTATCTCGTAATTGCGTAAAACTATATGTTAGTTGATATAAAGCACTATTGAACTTAAAAACAGCATTTACTGTTGAGGAGAATAATCCAATACTTATTTTATTAGTATACACTTTCCACATCAAATATGCATATCCGCCAAGGTTACGGATCACTTGATAAAAAATATCTTCAATGCAATTAAAGATGTAACTTGTATTTTCAGCTTTTCGATATCCCTTTTCATAATCATCTCTTACTTCATAACGTTTAAGGTAAAATAATTCATCAATATTTGAAGTTTTTAAATCCCCAGCATATTGTTCTAAATAAAAGATTCGGCGAATATAGTTTTCTTTACGGTTCGTGATTTCTTGTTCACGTCGAGATTTATACCAAATCATATTACTACGTGAATATAAAAGATATGATACAAGTGATTGACCAATGACCATAAATAATAGCCAAATATCTTGAAAGATAATATATGTTCCTAAAGATGCAACTGAAGTAATGCTTGTGAAAAAGCGGATCATTGCATCAAAACTGTCAATACCTTTTAAATCACCTTCTTTTAAGGCTTTTGAAAATAGATCATATGTTTTTGGATCATCAAAACTTTCGATATCAAGTTGTGCTGCTTTAGAAAACATTAAATGTTGGATTTTTTTAATCCATAAATGACGATATCGGTGACGTAAATAATAAGTATAAAAATTCTGAATAATTGAACATATAACAATAACAATTAAATATTTAATAATGACATCAATAACTTTTTCCAAAATACTAAATGAAATAACTAAATCAATGACCTTTTCAATTAATATCACTTCCGCAAGCCCAATTGCAGTATTTGATAATATATATAAAATTGAAAAAAATAAATATCCCGGACAAAATTTTAAAACATATTTGGTGATAATTAAGTTATTCTTGATTGTCTTCATAGTCTTTACCATTCACATAGTTTTGGGCTTGGATATTAAACATATATTGATATTTACCATTTTCTAAGGCCATTAATTCATGATGTGTTCCCTTTTCAACAATCCTTCCATCTTCAAACAAATAAATCATATCAGCATTGATGGTTGTTGAAAGGCGATGAGAAATAAAGATTAAAGTTTTGTCTTGTCCTAATTTCATCATCTTATCATATATTTCTGCTTCCGCAAGTGGATCTAAGGCACTATTTGGTTCATCAAGAATTAATAAATCATAGTTGGCAGCATAAGCTCGAGAAATAACAAGTTTTTGTCTTTCACCTTTACTTAACTCACAACCATTCTTATCAAATTCTTTGGTGACTTGAGTATATATGCCTTTTTCAAGTTGCTTCACTTTATCATATAATCCACTAAATTGTAAAGCCTTGATGACTAATTCTTCATCATCACTAGATATAACTTTTCGTAATAAGACATTTTCGGCAAAACTAACCGCATAGACCTGAAAATCTTGAAAGACAGCACCAATATATTGACGAATACTTCCGGGTTTTAAATTTACATAATCTTCCCCATTATATGTGATTCGTCCTTCATTAGGATCATAAAGGCGAAGTAACAACTTAACAAATGTCGTTTTGCCAGCTCCATTTTCCCCAACAATCGCTAACTTATCCCCTTTACTAATCCTCATGGAAATATCTTTTAAAATTAATTCATCACGATATCCAAAAGACATCTTTTCAACATTCAAACACTCAAAACTTGATGCATCTTTGGTGCCGCTTTTTTCAATATTCCCTTGTAAATCTAAAACTTTAAAAATTGCTTCTCCAATTGCTGATTGATCTTGTAAATATGAAAGTGATGATGCAAAGCGTGTAACCCGAATTCCAAGACTAGATGCAGCAACGGTTAATGCTGTAAAGCTAACGATATCTTTATTAAGGATTGTATAATATGCTAAAAAGCCCAAAGCAAATGGATAAATTGTTTTGACTAATGTGTCAGAAGAAAACGCAAGGATTGCTCTTTTTGATAAATAAATATCAGTGTTTTTTAACACTTTATTGCTAACATGATCATTAAAATCTAAAAGAACATTTTTGATGCTTGTCGTACGAATATCTTCAGCAGTATCTTTTAAATAAAACATTCTTTTGACATATCCACGTTCACGATAATTTTGCTTTTGGGCTTCGCTTAATTGCCAATACAACTTTGCATTGTACTTACTTAAGAAAAAGTAGCCAGCCCCCATGATTATTGCATAAAAAATAATCCATATATTTAATGAAGCAAAAATGATAAAAATCGTAATTACAGCAAAAATATTAGAAACAACATCAGATAATGACCAAAAGCTATTAACACATGATGATGCACCTTCATCAATAGCTCTTTGGAAATCATTTAAAAATGCAGATGAAGTGCTTTTATCATAATCAATCTCTTTGGCTTTTTTGTAAATTGCTACTTCATATTTCGCAGCAAAAATTCGATAATAATGATTATATAAACGATTAAATGTGAAAAAGGTAACATTAATTAAATAATGTATTATTGCAATTACTAAGCAAGCAACGAAAACTTTCGTATAACCTTCCCAATTATAATAATATCCAACAATCTTATCAATGATTTGGATTGGTAAAAGTAATTGAAAGATTCCAAGAATACTATCAACAATTCCATATACTAGAAAAAAAGGTGCATGTTTGATAGTAATATAAGCCATCCGAAATGTATTCTTAATCCCTTTCATATATGTAACTCCTAATCATTGTAATAT
>DATCKF010000096.1:0-4413 GCA_036562395.1 Bacilli bacterium | reverse complement strand
GGAAAAAGATATTATGGATGAAATCTATCGTTTGAAAAATAAAATTATCGTTATTATTTCCAATCGTATTTATAATTTAGTTGATTGTGATAAAATTTTAATATTAAATAACGGGAAGATTGTTGAATATGGAAAGACATCTGAACTTCTTGCTGATAAGAAGTCAACATTTGTAAAATTATTAAATGAATATCAAAGCAATGTGGGATAGAAATAAAAAACAGCAGATTAATTCTGCTGTTTTATACATTTATTTTCGCCCATTTTAAATTAACAAAACGGATATCATTAAGAACGTATCTAATTGTTTGGTCAACAAACATTCCTGCCCATGATCCAACAATCCCTAATCCAAATGGATAGCATAATGTATAAGAAAAGATTGGGCGAACGATCATTACACTAAGCATTGATGTACGTGCTGTATATTTTGTATCCCCAGCTCCTCTTAATACACCTGTTGTAACCCATTGAATGCTTTGAGGAAGCATAACGATTGATGCAAATGGAAGGATTTTTACCGCTTGATCGATGATGTTGTTATCATCTGAGAAAGCACTAGCTAGTGGATGTTTAAAGAAGATTGTGATAAGCATTAAGATAACTGCAAGTATGACACTCATGATTTGGGAAATTCGACCGTATGCAAATGCTTTATTTTCTTCTTTCTGTCCTAAACTTTGCCCGACTAATGCGGAAGCACCAATTGCAAAACCATCAGCGATATTAAAACTTAAAGAAATAATATTACTAATTATCGCATTTACTGCAGTAGGTTCTGTACCTAAGTCATTGACGATTTTCGCAATTATAAAAAATCCGATACGCATGAATACTTGTTCAACAAATGCTCCGCTACTTACAGTAAAGAGATTTTTCCAAGTTTTCAGATTAACTTTCCAGTTGTCAAAGATTTTAACTGATAAGAACCCTTTATTTCGATAAATTGATAAGAAGGCAATGACAAATGCCATAAAATTACCGATATCAGTTGCGATTGCCGCTCCAAAGACACCATATTCAGGGAAACCTAAATTTCCATGAATAAAGCAATAGTTGAAGAAAATATTCACCATATTGGCAATAATATTTGTAATTAATGTAATATGCGTATTACCAATTGATCTTTGGGCAGATGTAATAGTTAAACGTAAATAATTAAAGATTAATCCCATCGATACAGTATCAAAATAAGTTACTGCTAAATCGATTGTATCTTCTTTTGCTCCAGCAAGTATTAATAATGGTCTTGAAAATGTTAGAGCTAAAATTGTCATTATTATTGAAACGATTATTCCGATAATAAGCGATTGTCGCAAGCAGTCATTCGCTTCCTCTTTTTTGTTCTCTCCCTTTCTTCGCGAAACTATAGCAATAACACCTGCATTTATACCGATAGATGCTGCAAGTGTAATCATGACTGGTTGTTGCGAGATCGCAACGGCCGATAATGCTTGAGTTGAATAATTTCCAACCATCATAGTATCTGCCATTCCGATTAGTCCAATAAACAGAGTTTCAATTGCAGCTGGTAAAGATATACGCAATGTATTGGAAATTAATTTTGAGACTTTTGGTAATGGCTTATTACTTTTAAGCTTCGATGATATTAATAAACTCATAAGTAAATTATACCTTAATTTTTATAAAATGCTAGTAAATAAAACATTTTCATTTTTCATAATTTCACTTAACAAAATAATTGACATATGCTATAATATAATAAAATAAGGAGTGTTTTTTCATGAAAGAAGTACGTACAAGATTTGCCCCTAGTCCAACTGGCTTTATGCATGTTGGAAATCTTCGCTCAGCATTATATGCTTATTTATTTGCAAAACAAAATAACGGAAAGTTTATTTTACGAATTGAAGATACAGATTTGGAAAGATATGTTGAAGGGGCTGTTGATGTTATTTATAATACATTAAAGGAAGCAGGAATTAAAGCTGATGAAGGACCTAATGAAGGTGGAGATTATGGTCCTTATGTTCAAAGTGAACGTAAAGATATATATATGAAATATGCGAAAATATTGATTGAAAAAGGTGCAGCATATTATTGTTTTTGTGATCAAGAACGCTTAGATTCTTTAAAAGATGATAAAGGAATAAAACGTTACGATAAGCATTGTTTACATTTATCAAAAGAAGAAGTTAATGCCCGTCTTCAAAATGGTGAAAGCTTTGTCATTCGTCAAAATATGCCAACAACTGGTGTAAGTGAATTTTACGATTTGGTATATGGCAAAGTGACGGTTGATAATAGTGAATTAGAAGATCAAATTTTAATCAAATCCGATGGAATGCCAACTTACAATTTTGCAAACGTTGTTGATGATTATTTAATGAAAATCACTCATGTGATTCGTGGAAATGAATATTTAAGTAGCACTCCAAAATATAATTTGTTATACGAAGCTTTTGGATGGGAAATTCCGCAATACATTCACTTGACCCCAATCATGAAAGATGAAACAAGAAAGCTATCAAAAAGATATGGTGATGCCAACTTTGATGATTTCATAAAAAAAGGTTATTTATCTGAAGCTATTGTTAATTATATTGCTTTATTAGGTTGGAGTCCAAAAGGCAATCAAGAAAAATTTTCAATGGCTGAATTAATTGAACATTTTAGCGTCAGTGGACTTGGAAAATCTGGTGCAATTTTTGATGAAATGAAAATGAAATGGCTTAATAGTCAATATATAAAAGAACTTGATTTTGATAAGTTCATGGAATATGCGACTCCATATTTTGAAAAATCTCAAATTAAAGGTATGTATGATTATCGTAAATTAGGTAAACTATTACAAACGCGAATTGATATTTTCTCAGAAATTCCGGAAAAAGTAAATTTCTTAGCTGAATTTACTAAATTTAGTAATGATTTATATTTAAATAAAAAATTAAAAATTGATTTAGAGATTGCAAAGAGAATTGTTGATGAATCATTAATGCAATTACAAGCATTAAATGATTGGAATGAAGATAATTTACATGGGGTTGTTGAAAATGTGGCAAAAGTGTTAGAATGTAAGACAGGTCAAGTATATACTGTTTTACGTGTTGCTTTGACTGGGGTTACAGTGACTCCAGGTGGGTCTGTTGAAATGGCAGATATCCTTGGAAAAGAAGAATCAATAAAAAGACTAATTCAAAGTCAAGAGTGGTTAAATGAATAATTAAAAATGAAATGAGTATCATCAGTGATGATACTCATTTTGTTCTTTACTAGTGATTTTTATGACACGTAAATCTTTTTTTGCTGGTCCACTTATTAACTTTCCGTCATAATTAAATTTCGAACCATGACATGGGCAGTCATAAGTACGATCAATTTTATTAAATAATAAACCACAACCCATATGCGTGCATGCTACATCAGCAATATAGACCGTATTATCTTCATCGCGATAAACTCCATATTGTTTGTTACGAAATTTGATGATTCTACCTTCACCGACATTAATATCCGTTAAATGTTCATAAAATTTTTTTGATTTAATAATTGTTTTAACCATTCCAAAAGTATATTGCCAGAATTGCTTATTTGTAACACATCGATATGGGTGGAATGCATCTTTATATATAGTATCTTCCTTCATTATAATATCGCGAATTAATAAGCTACTAGCTACACCATTTGTCATACCCCATTTTCCATAGCCAGTTGCAATATAAATATTTTCATCAACTTTTCCGACAAACGGAAGATAATCAACCGTAGTATAATCTCTTGTCGACCAAGCATAATCAAATTTTTCAATTTGAAAATATGTTTTACCGATATTTTTTAAAAAATGATAACGATCATGTGGATCTCTGAAATCTTTATTTTTATGACTTGCACCACTGATAATCATTAAATCATCATAATAACGGATGGCAATGGTTGGATCTTTCGTATTGATGTAGTTTGCATTTGGAATGTTGACTTTTGCTTTCCCGCAAACCGCATAGGAAATCGAAGGCATTAATTTTGTGAAGAAGAGATTATGATTTGGATAAATTGGATAACTTGTTGCAATAATAATATGGTCAGCAGTAATTTTTCCTTTATCCGTAAAAACAATATTGTTTTCGATTTTATATGCTTTCGTATTAACATATATATTGATATTTTGCTCGACTAAAATTTTTAATAATCCTTGTAAATATTTTAATGGATTAAAAATAGCTTGATTTGGGACTTTTAAAGCCATACCATCAAAGAAATCGATTTTCGTCATTTCTCCCGGTATTCCAATTTCCTGATAAACTTTAAGTTCATTTTGCAAATTCTTTTCTTCATTAGCATATGAAAATAAATAACCATCAACTTTTTTAAAATCACAATCAAGTGCTTCTTTATTTACTATTTCTTCAATTCTTTCTAAGCCTTGCTTATTAAATTGATAATATAATTGGGCTT
>DATCKF010000129.1:0-2849 GCA_036562395.1 Bacilli bacterium | reverse complement strand
ATATTATACCATAGAAAATCTTCTAAGTAAATACCTAGTTAAGATTTTTTAATAATTGTAAAATAAATTCATTGCTTTTAATACTCGCTTTTTCAACATTACTATAAAAAGTATGTTCTTGTTTTTGACTACCAATAATATCACTTATAGCTCTAATCGCAAGAAAAGGAATATGAAAGTGGTAGCAGGATTGCGCAAAAGCAGTTGATTCCATATCGAAACAAAGAATTGGAAAATCCTTCGGAAATTTATTGATGATTTCTTGGGCATCTTCTAATCTTGCAATAAATTTATCAGTAGTACAAATAATCCCAAAATGGACATCTTTGATATTTGCAATTAAGGTATTATCTCCAGGATACAAAAGCGGAAAATTTGCCATTTGTCCATATGGAACATCATCAATTCCTGTTAAATCAACATCACCATATAAGTAATTAGAGCCAACAACGATATCAGCAATTTCAAGTGGTGCCAATCCTCCAGCAACACCAACATTAATAATTTTATCAAGATTTCGAAAATTATGCATTAATGTTGAAAGGAGAAGGCCGGACATAACTTTACCAATCCCCGATTTCACAATCACAACCTCATGATGCAATAAGTTTCCCGAAAAAAAGGTAAAGTTATTAATCGTATCGACTTTTTTATCAGTTAACTGAGTAACGAGGAAATTAATTTCAATATCCATCGCCCCAATAATTGCTAACTTCATAATTGATACCTGCTCCTTACATAATCTATATCTTGATTGATTTGTTTAATTAAATCGTCTTTACTAATTTTCATTTCATCACGAATTCTTTCAAGAAATTCGATTTCAATTTCTTGACCATAAATATTTTGATCGAAATCAAGGATATGAACTTCAAGTCTCATCCTTTCAACAAAATTCACTGAAGGATTATTACCAATATTACATACACCTAAAAATTTATGACCATTAATCTTTACATAAACAGCATAGACACCTTTTTTTAATATCTGATATTGTTCTGATAATTCAACATTTGCCGTTCGAAATCCTAAAATTCTTCCGACTTGTGAACCGTGACTAACAACTCCAGTAATATGATAATAACGATTTAAGAGTTGATAAATTTTATTAACTTCTCCTCTTGTTAATAAGTCGCGAATTTTATTTGAGCCAATTTTTTCATTTTCATATTCTAATAAATCAACAACAATCACATCTTTTCCTGATGCTTGTAAGGTTTTAGCATTACCTTGCCCTTTATATCCATAGCAATAATCACTACCAATAACAATTCCGGCAAAAGGAGAAAGAAATTTTTGAAAAAACTCATCAGGAGCCATTTGACTTAAAGGAATATCAAAATGAATTAAAAACAGATAATCGATATGTAAATCTTCAAGGATTTTAATTTTTTCTGGAAGGGGAGTAATATAGCCATCATTTTGCCTTTTTCCTAAAATGAAATCCGGATGAGGATCAAATGTGACGATTCCACTTTTATAATTTCTTTCTTTCGCAAACTTCTTTACTTCTTCGATTAATTTTAAATGACCACGGTGCAAACCATCGAATTGGCCAAGACCAACGACAATCTTTTCATCAATATTAATAACACTATCACAATTTAATTTAATTAATTCCATATTCTTTTTGCTCGATAATAATCATTATCCCTTTCATATATTGCTAATAAATTATTTTGATATGATAAAACGATTAAATCATCATTTGCGTTTATTTTAATTTTCTTACCATTCAGAATATCGCCTGCTGTGGCTTTATCTACTTCAATAATATGATATTTATTTAAAGCTTCAAGCATACTTATTAATTGAAATTTTCCGTCAAGAACATCATGTAATGAATATGCTGAAGCAATTGTTAATGCTCCGGAACGTAATCGTCTTAGAGCTTTCATATGGGCAGGATAGCCTAATCTCTTGCCTATTTCAACACATAATGTGCGAAGATATGTTCCTTTGGATACCGTTGTTTGAAAGGAAAAAGAAGCAATGTTATTTTCATACACAATATCACTTACACGATTAATCGCATATATTTTTACATTCCGTGCTTCCCTTTCAACAACCTCACCTTTTCTTGCTAATTCATATAACTTTTTTCCTTGATAATGGACAGCTGAATACATTGGCGGAACTTGTAATAAATCCCCAACTAAAGAATTTAAAACCTCATCAACATTCTCTAGCTTTTCAACATCCTTCTTTTCAAGTATCTCTCCTTCAATATCTTCGGTGGTTGTTGAATGCCCAACGACTATTTCGCATAAATATTCTTTTTCATCATTTAAAAGATAATTTGAAAGTTTGGTTGCTTCATTTAATAAAACGACTAAAACTCCAGTTGCAAGTGGATCTAAAGTTCCGGCATGTCCGATTTTTTTTATTTTTAAACTTTTTTTGATTTTATTGATTACATCAAATGATGTCATATTTTGATCTTTATCGATAACAAGAATTCCATTCATTTTAATTCCTCAATTATTTTCAATAAGTCTTTTGGATTATCGATTATATAATGATAACCATGCAATTCACTTGCTAAACGAAACCCCCATGTGACAGCAACAGCAGTAAATTTAGCATTTTGAGCAGTTTGCATATCAATATCAGTATCACCCACATATAGAACTTCTTCTGGTTTGATATTAAGAGCATTTAATATTTCAAGACATCCATCAATTTCTGGTTTACTGCGATTATAAGGTTTCTTTCCCATCACGATATCAAATTTATCTAATCCAAAATAATATTCAATAACTCTTAATGTATCTTCATGAGGTTTATTAGATAAAACTGCAAGTTTTAAATGTTCATCTTTTAAAGCTTTGAGTGTATCAATAATATAT
>DATCKF010000085.1:0-5158 GCA_036562395.1 Bacilli bacterium | reverse complement strand
GTTGATGTCAATGTTCATCCAGCAAAACTTGAAGTGCGATTTTCCAATGAAAATGAATTAATTAATCTTATTACCGACACAATTAAAGAAAAATTAGAAGAAGCTATTTTACTTGTTGAAGGAAATATTAATGAGAAAGAATCTCATAATATATCTTTTGAAGGTAATAATAAAATTGAAAGTGAAAATGAATCATTTGCCAATTTCCCGTTTATTGCGGAAGAGGAAACAGAACCAGTTGAAATAAGCGATTTATTTATGCCAGAACTAGAAGATCTGAAAATAGATACTCCAACGTATAAACAGCAAAATTATACATTTTATGTTGATGAAACTAGTGTTGAAGTTGATGACAAAAAGCTACCTCAATTAACATATTTGGGGCAACTATTTGGAACATATTTACTTGCGCAAGCTGATGAAATCTTTTATTTAATTGATCAACATGCAGCTGCTGAGCGAATTAATTACGAAAAAATCTTTGAAGAATTAAAAAAAGATAATCAACAAAGATATGATTTATTAATTCCCTTAAAACTTGATTTTTCCGCTTCAGAAGCTTTATTAATTACAGAAAACATTGATAAAATTAATCAACTTGGTATCACTTTCGAAGATTTCGGAAGTAATTCATTTCTAATTAGACAAATTCCAACCTGGATTCCAAAAGATAATAAAGAAGGGTTTGTTGAAGAGATAATAATGCAAATTATTTATCATCAGAAAACAGAAAAGCATGAATTTTTGAATAATCTTGCTAAAGATCTCGCTTGTAAACGTTCAATTAAAGCAAATGAATTTCATAATCAAGCTGAAATTGATTATTTATTAAGTGAACTTGCAAAAACGAAAAATCCTTATACTTGTCCGCATGGACGTCCAGTAATTATTAAATTTACAAAATATGAAATTGAAAAGTGGTTTAAAAGGATTGTATGAAAAAAGTCATCGTTCTTACAGGACCGACGGGTGTTGGTAAAACTAATATATCAATTGCTTTATGTAAAAGATTTAATGGCGAGATTATTAATGCTGATGCATCACAAATATATCGACATTTAAATATTGGAACTGCGAAAATAACAAACGAGGAAATGCAAGAAGTAAAACATCATTTACTTGATATTGTCGAACCTCATGAACCTTTCTCAATTAAAGATTATCAAATTATCGGACGAAAATTAATTGCTGAAATTGACTTACCTTTTATTGTTGGTGGATCTGGTTTATATATTCAAGCATTAATAACTGATTATAATCTTGACACAAAACCTCGCAGTGAAAATCAATATCCAGAATTATCAAACGAAGAATTACATCAATTATTAGTTTCCCTAGATCCTGATGCAGCATCAAAAATACATCCCAATAATCGTAGACGTGTCCTTCGCTATTTAGAAATCGCAAATGAAAGAGGAAAGGTTGAAGCAAATCCTCCGCATCCAATATATGATGCATTAGTTTTATGTTTTATTCGTAATCGTACTTCATTATATGAGCGTATCAATTTACGATGCGAAGAGATGTTTCAAAATGGATGGATTGAAGAATGCATCGAATTACGAAAAAATGGTGTTAATTTACATCAATTAAAAGATATCGGCTATCGATTGATTGGTGAATACTTAGATGGTAATTTATCGTATAAAGAAATGGTTGAAAAAATAAAACAAGAACAACGTCATTATGCAAAAAGACAAATGACTTGGTTCCGAAATAAAATGAATTGTACATTTATCGATTTAGATGAAACTTCAATTGATGAAATTATAACATTGATTGAGAGTTTCCTGAAATCATAAAAAGAGGCTTATGTATTCTAAGCCTCTTTTTATTGGAAATTAGCATTTATTACATCCAAAATAACATTGCTTAATGATGGTTGTTTTTCATACAAATAGAAATATAAACAACGTAAGAAGTTACGGATATTATTTCGACGAACAATGTATGTAACTCCTGTTGCTGCAGGAAGTTCAAACTTCTTAATCCATTCATATAAAAATTGATTACTTAATACTTTACGATTAATAATGGAAACGACAACTCTTGCCATACGGTCATCTTCATTGTGTATATAACCATAATGACCGATTTTTACTTTATTACAAATGGCATCTAATATTCTTTGCATATCATTACCATTAATTTCTTCCATTTGCGAAAGCTCTAAAAAGACATCCGCTCCATGAGCAGCACCATGTGCCCATCCCTTTGTTTCAACATACCCTCGCACATCTTGATCATTATTATAGGTATAAATCATTTTTTCAAAAATAGTAATTATATCCCCTTTATTTAAGAAAGGATAATTGCGATGACGATATAGAATTATAGCAATTACTAACATTGAAAAAGTTCTTGTGAAAATAGTATCATCAATTTTACCTAATCCAAAACTTAAATTACTTAAACATATATTTTTAATTGAAATAACTTGACTATCATTTAGAACTTGATTCAAAATCATTGCTTCGAGAAATGATAATACTAAATCATCTCGTAAAGTAGGATCAGGATCTCCGATATATTTTATCGATTCTTGAACTAAATCATAAGGATTATACTGTGCTGTGGTAGTGAAATTCTTATTTTTAATATAATTTAAAATCCGACGTAATTCTTCTTTAGGAATCATTCTATTCTTCCTTTCTGTTTTGATATTATATCATAAAAACGATAAAAATACAATATTTGTCTTTTATTATTATAATTATTATAATTATGTAATATATTTAAATGGTGAGGATATGAAGTTTATACTATTTTTTTTAATCACTATTGCGGTTGTAAATATTGATACAAATATTTATGTCAATGCTGAAAGTGCAATTGTTATGGAAAGTAATAGTCAACGGATTATCTATGAAAAAAATATGAATGATATCCATCTTACAGCAAGCATATCGAAGATCATGACAGCAATTGTAGCGATTGAAAAAGGAGATTTACAAAAATATTGTACAGTAGATTTAGAAACAGTCAATCAGGTAGGTTCAAGTATTTACTTAGATGTTGGAGACAAAGTCAAATTAATTGATTTGATATATGGATTAATGTTAAGAAGCGGTAATGATACTGCGCATTTGATAGCCAAAAGTGTCAGCGGTAGTGTCGATAAATTTGTCAAGGAAATGAACAATAAAGCCAAAGAATTGAAAATGACTTCAAGTGTTTTTAATAATCCTTCAGGTTTAGATGAAGATACTTGTAATTATTCAACAGCATATGACATGGCATTATTAATGTCCTACGCGATGGATAATATTCTTTTTCGAAAAATAACCAGTACCAAAACATATCGATTTGAAACATTCAATGATAAATTATATGTTTTAATTAATAAACATCGTTTAGTTCAAAATAATAAATATGCGATAGGTGGAAAAACAGGCTATACTAAACTTGCAAGAAGAACATTAGTGACAGCTTTTTCGAAAGATGGTTTAGAATTAATTGTAGTTACGTTTAATTGCGGAAATGACTTTAGTTTGCATCAAGAATTAAGTGAATATGTTTTTAATAACTATTCGAAAGTAAAAGTATTTAATCAAGGTATTCTTGATATTCCAATGTATGAATATACTCCAATTGTCTATCAAGAAATAAGTTATCCGGTTTATAAAGATGAAAAATTAAGTTGTGAAATCCATTTATTAAGGAATCCCAAAGAAGAAGTGATTGGTAAAATTTATTTAAAGATAAATAATGAAGTTGTAAAAACTTTTAATGTGTATAGGTACTACTAGTGAATAAGATATGGCTCATTTTAATAGCATTTTGCTTTATTTATGCAATCATGACAGGTAATCTTGACGATCTAACAAAGTCGATCTTGGATGTTCCTGAACAATCACTTAAACTGCTTTTATCAATGGGAGGATTAATTGTCATTTATAATGGAATATTTAATATTGCCATTGCTAGTGGGATAATTGATAAAATTGGGAAATTGTTTCGGAAATTAAGTTATTTATTATTTCCTCATGTCTCTAAAGATAGTAAAATTCATGATTATGTATGTTGTAATATTACTGCTAACTTATTGGGATTAGGAATTGCTTCAACTCCTATTGCTTTAAGAACAATCAAAGAAATGAAAAAACTTAATCATGATTCAAATGTCGCAAGTAAAGAAATGATAACTTTAATAGTTTTAAATATTACTTGTTTTACGCTTTTTCCATTGACAATTATATCAATTCGAGAAAAATATAATTCTATGTTAGGGGTTAAAATCTGGATTACTCTTGTTGTGATTACTTTTATAATCAGTTGCATATCGCTTATTATTAATGCGATTATCGCGAGGTTGACAAAATGGGATACTTAATAGGTGGATATATATTTATAGTTATTATCATCTCTATTATTAAAAAAGTAAATGGATATGATGCTTTTATTGAAGGTGTAAAAGATGGAACAAGAACGGTTGTAAATATGTTTTCAAATTTATTAGGATTTGTGTTGGTTGTGAAATGTATTGAAAGTTGTGGGATTATTGAAGATTTAGGGAGGATAGTTAATCCTAATTTGTTTGTTCAAAGTATTATTCGCCCTCTCTCAGCTTCCTCATCGATGGCAATAATGATCTCCAATTTTGAAACATATGGTGTTGATAGTGATGTATCAATCCTTTCAACATTCATCCATACCACAATCGACACAAGTTTTTATATTATTGTATTGTATTATTCGAGTTGCGATATTAAAAATTATCGTTACACATTTCTTATGAGTATTATTATCGTTATGATTGCTTATGTAATAATTGGGCTTGCATTTATCATTTTATTTTAAAAAATGTTGATTTATTTCCAAATATATCCTATAATATAACTTGGGGGAATAAGAATGATTTGTAAAAAATGTGGAACTGTTGTTGACGATTATGAAAAGGTATGTCCTAATTGTGGTTCATCTATGAAAGATCTAGATGATGAACTTGATGATGATACAGAAATGAAAAAATCTTTTTATACTGAAAATATAGTCCTTGGTATCATTGGTATTATCTTTGCAATCCTTCTACCACTAATAACATATTGCGTTAGCATTGTGGGATTAGTTTTATCGATTAAAAAGAAAGATAAAGTTGGCATTATCTTAAACTCGATTGCTTTAGTAGGTGCAGTTATTAATTCCATAGCTGGAGTTG
>DATCKF010000127.1:0-4695 GCA_036562395.1 Bacilli bacterium | reverse complement strand
CTTTTTCTTTATCACCTAAACAATCTTCATTATAAATTTTATTTAATTCAATCAAACAACCACTCCTTTTATATTTTGCATGTAATTTCACCTCTCCATAAAATCCCTCTTTTATTGCAATTTAGAAATCATTTCTTGAAGTTCATCTAATTTAAATCCTATTACTCGTTGAATCTCATTTCCTTCGTCATCAAGAAGAATAGTAACTGGTACAGAGGCGATACCAAATTGCGCTGCCAGATTAGGAAAATCAAAGGGATTAACTTTTACTGCAAGATTTGGTTCATCAAGAGGATTAACTTCAGGATTAATAACTTTTACTGCTTCAATATTGTTCGCTTGTAGAAATTTATCAACCATTTGACAAGCTGGACAATTTTCTTTTTCGAATTTCAACAACTTCATAAGCCACACTCCTTTAATAATTGTTTAAATTCATCAATTACTCTTTTAGTTGGGTAACTTTCAAATTTTAATTTAAATAGAATTTGATTTTTTGGTTTCAATAATTCTTCAAGTAAATCTAAAGCACCACAAAAAAATTCTTCTCCATAGTGAGTGTTACCACTGCCAAATAAACCTATTTGTTTACCATGAATCTTTACTAATTCATCTCTAATGTTGAAGAACACTCTTGGAGGAAGACCTCTCCCCCAAGTAGATGTTCCAAAAAGAATTATATTATATTTATCAAAATTCAGTTCATCTTTTTTAATTTGGCTTAAATTGTAAATATCAAATCCACTTACATCAACAGAATCAATTAACCCTTTTGTATTACCTGTCATTGAGTAATAATAAATTGCCTTAGAGGTCAAAATCTTCACCACTCTCGTGCGTATAATTAATTGCATTACCTTGTAAGAAATCTGTTCGTGAAACAATTTGATCTGCACTATTACGTTTTTTACTACCGTATGTAATAATCCAGCGTGATTTTAATTCAGTATTTTCAGGATATACTTCTTCAATACCAGCATTACGGCAAATCACATTTGCAAGATATTCAACATAATCGTGATATTCCATGATGCTTAGTGTATCAATATTAGCGAAAATAAAGTTCGCCCATTCTTTTTCTAATTCAACTGCTTCTCGAATAAAATTAACCGCAAATTCCATATTTTCTTTTGTGTTTAATTCTGGATATTCCAACATTAAAATTTGTAACAACATACCGTAAAACACATTATGCTGGGTTTCATCTGTCTTAATTAAATTAATCATGTTGTTTGATTCAATCATTTTATTATCTCTTGCTAGAGAGTGGAAATAAACAAATCCTCCACTAAAATATAACCCTTCCAAAACTAAATTAGCCAATATACCTTCAAAAATTGCCTGAAGTAATTCATTTGAAATAAGTAGGTTATTATTAATATAATGCTTTGCAATATCTACAAGGTTTTGAATTTTAGGAATAACTAGTTCATTTCGTTTAATCAATATAGGAATTTTTCTTACGTCTTCAAATGCTTGTTTCTTTTGTTGGTCATTCAACATAGTTGAAGTAAGATACTGATAAGAACGATTATGTAGTTGCTCAAATGAACCAATCAACGCAATATTAGAACGAACACTTGGATCAGTACATAAATAACCAAGCACAAAATTAAAATCCGTCGCCATCGAATCAAGCCAATTTAATTTACCAGTTATGTAATTATAAACTTTTCTCTCTTCTTCTGTAAGCTTATTATTATAATCTTCTAAATCCTTTCCAAGTTTAACTTCATCTTCAATCCAATACTCTGCAAATAATTCTTTGTTAATCTCAAGCATTTTTGGATATTTTATATTGTCCCAATCTCTAATGCCACTTGCGTCACCACCAAAAACTTTGGTGGCGACATTTGATACTTCTCCATTGTATACTCGGAATGGTTGTGCTGTATTCACTACAATTTTACCTCCTATATTTATATTTTTATATTGTGTTTATCATCCTTCACAATAAGGACAATTTTCATCACGTTCATAGTCTTCTGTATAAGTGTAATAAATTGTTTTTAATCCTTTTTCCCATGCTCCCATATCTAATCGAAGCATTTCTGAACCTTTGATAGATTTTAATACATGCATATTATGTGAAATAGCTTGATCAACATATTTTTGTGCTGCTGCAATTACATTAATTGCCCACATTTCATCCATTGCGAATCCTGATTTATAGAACCACATTGTTTTAGGATTGTAGTTTGAAGGAACAATAATTACGTTTAATCCTGATTTTTCTTCACGATAAATTACTTCATACAATGGATCAATGCTTGGTGATCCATTCATAATGATACTGTTAGATGAAGTTGGCGCAATTGCCATCAGATAACCATTTCTCATGCCCTTCATAGCCATTTGTTTAATTTCTTGCCATTCAGGTGAATTAAATCCACGCTTATCAAAGTATTCACCTGTATTCCATTCAGAGCCTTCAAATAATGGGTATGAACCTTTTTCCATTGCAAGTTTATGTGATGCTTTAATAGCAGCCATATGATATTTTTCAAAGATTTCTTCTACAAATTTGCTTGCCTCTGGAGATTCCCATTTAATCCCCTTTTCAGTCATTAATGTTACAAGCCCTAATGCCCCTGCCCCAACTGCACGGTATAGATTATTTGTGTGAGTTGCTTGAGAAACAACAGTGCGATTTAAACTAATTACGTTATCAAGCATACGGAATTGAATGTCTACAATTCGTTGCAAATCAACATCTTGTGTAAATACATTGTGTAAAACAAGAGAGTTTAAGTTGCAAGTTACAAGACCATCACCATATACTTTAGTGACAACAAATCCGTTCTCTTGAAGTTGTTCATCTACGATTGTGTCATAATTCATGTTCTGAATGATCTCACTACAAAGGTTAGAACCAAACGGCATACCTTTATGTGAGTTAGGATTCATTCTTGCAGCAGTATCACTAAAGTATAAGTAAGGCGTTCCCCCCGTTTTTCTCGCAATAAAGATTGATTTATAAATATCTGTTGCTGTAACAGTTTTTTTTAATTCTAAATCAGCTTTTTCAATTTCACGATAATAATATGTAAATGCATGATCTTCAGGATTTGGCTCTTCTCCATCTTTTAATCGTTTTTTATCATATAATCGGTTAATATCAATACCTAATTTTTTCTTTACTTCATACGGGTCAACAATTGTCCATGTTTTCTTTGCTTTAAGTCTTCTCATAAATTCATCAGGAAGACAAACTGCTGTTTTGATGGAATGCGCTCGTTTTTCTTGTGAACCTGTTTTTAATCGCAAATCTAAGAAATCAAAAATATCTAAATGCCAAACTGGTAAGTAAGCAGCTATTCCAGCTTTTCTCTGTCCCAATTGATTTACATATTCAGCTAACACACTTAATAATCTCGATGGATGAGTAATCCCTGTTGCTCTACCTTTAAATCCACGAATCCACGAACCATTTGCCCGTAGGAAACCGAGATATACACCTAACCCAGCACCATTTTGGCTAAAGCGTGCAATTTGTTTTAAAGCATTCATGATGCTTTGTAAGTCATCATCCATAGTGACGATATGACAAGATGATAAAGTGCCATGTGGTGTTCCACTGTTTTTAAGTGTTGGTGTTGCTAATCCTACATAATGATTGCTTAGCACCCAATACGCTTCTTTTACTAAATCAAGACGCTTTTCTTTATCTTCATCTTTCATTAGATACAAGGCAGTAGTTAAAAACCGTTCTTGTGGTAATTCTAAAACTTCTCCATTGTAACCTTTCACAAGATATGTATTATTCATTAAATACAATCCAGCATAACTAAACAGTTTATCTTTTTCTTTATCAATAAACGTTCCTGCTAATCGAATTTCATCTTCTGTGTAACTGTTTAAAATATCTTCCGAATATAATCCTTTTTCAGTGAGCATTTTTACTAATCCGTAATAATCACCATATCCTTTTTTATAATCAAATCCACGTTCTTTAGAAGCATATTTGTATAATTTTCGTCTTAAAGTCACTGCTGACAAGTATGTGAATTGTGGTGTATCTTTACTGATCTTTTCATTTGCCTCACGAATGATCAAATCGAATAATTTATCTGCATAAATTTCTTGTTTTGATAAGACTTCATCAATGACTTTGTTTTTGATGTCTTGCAAATCTTCTTCTGGATACTGTTTCCCCGAATCTTGTACAATTTCATTAAAGAATCTATTAAATCTTTCTTCACTGAATTCTGTGCGTTGAATGTATGATTTGCGATCCTTTAATACAAATGTCATCTGCTCACCTCTCCCTTTCTATGTAAATTTTCACTTATAATACTCCATCCCATCATTGTATGTATAAACTGCAGCATCTGCTTCTTTTAAGTTAATCATTGCCATTTCCCTATAGCCTCTAATCATTGCTTCTTTACTTATTCTTTTTACAGGTTTATAATATCACTCCTTTATATTTATCTATATATAAAAGGAGAATTTTATTTAAAATTAATCATAACACCTTGCTCAAAACCATCTTCAAATACATGCGCCAATATTTTTGCAAACTCAATAGCTTCCTTTAAATTATCAAATTGCTGTAGAAAATAAACAATTCTTGCAGGACTATCTTGTATTACATCATATTTCTCATTTTGTATTTTTCTTACTTGAAAAATTGTCAATGTTCCTTTACATCTTACAGAATGTACAACTTCATAATCCATATCATATCTCCTT
>DATCKF010000071.1:0-17722 GCA_036562395.1 Bacilli bacterium | reverse complement strand
ATAATTTAAACAATTTCGTATATTTAATAACTCTCGATACAAGAAAAATTTGGAATAAAGAAAATATTAAACAAAAGATCAATAAATCTAATATTGCCCAAATAAAATTCACAGCAATATATGCAATATTAATAATCGGTCTTACTTCTCTAACTTCTTGACTTGCAACCGTAAATATTTTATCCCAAAATTGATGATTTTGATGTGATGATGCATCAGAAAAATCAATTCCATTTAAAATAGGATAATCATCGTATTTAAATATTTTACGAGTAATAAGTACTTGCTTCACATAAACACCATCACTTTGGAAAATAATTGTAAGGACGTCAGAGACATCATTACTTGTAATATTATCCATTGTGGTTGTAAAAACGATGTTTATATTATTAAATTTATCTTGATATACATAATCAGTATCATTTGTATCATGAACTAAAACACCATTTACAATCGAAAAAGGGATATCTTCTTGACCATTAAAATGATTTCGAATTTCTTTTTTGACGTCATAACTTAAGATATCTGTTTGTAAGATGGAGATAGTTTGCGGTATTGTTAAGAATAATACTAAAGTAATGAAGTAGAAAAGTGTAATCCACCACGGATCATTTTTATAATTTATTACTTCTTTTGGTGCAAATAGACTATTTGAAAATCTTTTTAAGAAATTCAAATCATTCACCGCCCTTCTAATCTTTTATATTATATCATTATTAGAAATTTTTATCAAGGCAAAATAATTTAAAAAGTAGACTTTCTAGTCTACTTAGCGATCGATATATTCATTTAAATCTGATGGATATGTGATTGTTTGTGTTCCTGTTCCATTAAATTCAATTTTTATCTTTGATTCAACATTATCTTTATCTTTCCATGTTGAATCTAATGAAGTTACTTTTTCATCAGCATATTTTAATGTTACAGTAATATCTGAAATGTTATCTTTTACAGCACGGAATCTTTCATCTGCTTTAATCCATTCTTCTGGATTATCTTGAATATCATCATCAAGGAAGACATATTTATCAGGATTCCAATCTAATTGCGCTTCACCATTTTCATTTGATACAACTTCAAAAGCACCAAATAAACTCTTATCAAAGGCATCAAACACACTTTCAGTTAATTGTGTGAAGCCATAGCTTTCAATAATAGCTCTACTTTCACTGTCAAAGAATCTTTCTTTTGTTTTTACACCATCAATATTAACATAAGAATAATTATCTTTAATATATGCTTCCATAGTAGTATCGCCTTCTGTTAAGACAACTTTTAAAGATTTAATAACGTTACCACTATAATTATATACATATTCTAATGTAGTTGTTACACCTTCATTTATAACAGTTATTTTGATATTTCCAGATTCGCTATCTTCATATTCTTCTTGTGTATTTAATAGATATTGGAAAAAGTCAACATCATTCTTATTGCCTTTATCTTTAGGTTTACATCCTGCTAAACCAAACATTAAGAATATAAATAAGATAAAAAATATTTTTTTCATAATCTCCTCCACTAAATAAAATTATACTATATAAACGATATCTTTACAAGTCCAATTTTAGGATTTTTTGAAAATTGCTATTTGTTATTTCTTCAAAATATTCTTTTTCAAGATACCTTGGTTTTGATATAGGAGTTGAAACTTCATCATAACTAGCAATAAAATCAACCAAATGTTTTTTTAATAATTTCTTCCCTTTTCCTTTATATATATTCTTCATTTCAATCAAAAATAAAGCTCCTTTATTTTTCATTTCAACAAGATCTTTATATGAATAATACTTATAAGTATCAACACAACTAATAATTATGTTAAAGCCTTTGAGAACATCAAATAAAGCATTAAGTTGTAACGGTTCTTCATCATTTGGTAATTTTAATAAAAGATAATTACTGTTGTTTAATGTTAAAATGTTGTTATTTTTAAGATGATGAATCAATTTAAAATGATAAGATACCTCATTACCAAGATATAAATTAATCCCATTAATCTGTTTCTTCAATATATAAAACTTTTCTAATGCTTCTTGTTGATGTAAATTTCCATCTTCTAAAATTGGAATTGTTAATATTAAATCCGTATACCCTCTATCAATAAAGATATTAATAATTTCGATAGCCTCTTCAGTGGACAGTGTTAAAATGTGTTTATTAATATCAACCATAATTAACCTTTCTTAAGCATTTATTTCGTCAGGAATTTTTTTAGCATCCCCATGTTTTACAAATGTCATTGTTATAAAAGCAAAAATACAGAACAAGACACTATAAGGGAATAGAATTCTCATATCCTTAAACGCATAATCCATTAATGCCCCAGATAAGATTGGAGTAACAATTTGCGCTGCCATTGAAGCTGTATAATAATAACCTGTATATTTACCAATATTACTGCTTCTAGACATTTCAACAATCATCGGATATGAGTTAACATTAATTGTTGCCCAGCCAATGCCAGCAATCGACATTGTGAAGTAGATTAAAAATGTTGTCTTAGCGGTTGCGATGGTTCCGAGAATAAAAGCAATTGTCAATAAAGTGATACCTCCAAGAATAGTTTTCTTGCGACCAAATTTGCTTGAGATAATACCAATGGGTATAAAAGCAAAGATAGCGGTGATATTAGCCATTAATAATGGTAGCTCTGGTTTCATATCAAGAATCTTTCCTGCATAAACAGAAAATTTTGAAATAGCTGCATTATATGCCATAAACCAAAAGATAATGGCTAGTAGAATCAAGAGGAAACTTCTAAAGACATCTTTAGGCATCTTTTCATTTACATTAGTATTTTGCTCTTCCTCTTCTTCAATTCCAAAATGTTTTGATATTTCTTGCATTTCGGAAACTAATTTTGGTTCTTTAACTTTCCAAATAAAAACAAGAAGTAATAAAAGCATTAAAACTGCTAAAACGACAAAAGTAGGAACATAACTATGAAAATCTTTTGCTAAGAAAAACATGAAGATTAAAGAAATAATACTACCAACTGCCCCCATTAAATTTATAATTGCATTAGCTTTACTACGTAATGGTTTAGGGGTGACATCAGGCATCAGTGAAACCGCTGGAGATCTAAAGATTCCCATTACTAGAAGGACAATAAATAACAAAACGATAAATAGTATAAAATTAATAATATGGCGATTTGTTACTTGTTTCCAAACAAGTTCTTCAGCTAATGTATCTTGAGCTTCTTGCTTCGCTTTTACAATATCATTATTATATTCAGAAGCATAAAAAGTATTTTTATCTAAATCATAATTTTCTTCATTCAAGTAATAACCAATCACTTCACCATTATCATCAAGGATTTCTTCAATTTCCGGGAAATTCTTTTCCGCAACCAACTTTTGTTGGTGAGCATCAATAATTGATACCCCAACAAATAAAATTGCAGCAACAATTACCCCTATTACTATATATGGTGTTCTTTTTCCATACTTAGTATTCGTTTTATCTGAAATATTACCGAATAAAGGTAGTAAAAATAAAGCGATTACATTATCAAGAGCTAAAACAACCCCAGACCAAGTTTGATTTAATCCGAATGAATTAATTAACATCTTGGCAATAATATTATCATATACTTGCCAGAACATACAAATTATTAGGAATGCTAGTCCTACATAAATTGTCTTTTTAACATTCAATTTCATACCTATACCTCTTCCACATATATTTCTAGTATATCATAAAGGGAAGAATGTGTAAACATTTTAATTTTCAAAAATGTTTCGAAAATACTGTAAAGGTCTATTATCACTACAAGGTAAACCGGTGATATATGATATATCCATAATATATGAATCAAGATCAACATTTTCACCATTCACATAATTTTCAACTGCCTTAATTGTATCAATAGCTTTTCTTTTGGCTTTTTCTACTAAATCAAAAAAGCTATCATTGGATGTTATATTATGATCTTGAGGATTTGTCCATAATCTTTGCTTTAAATTAAATATATCAACATCATCAATTTCTTTTCCATAATACGATAAAACAGTAAAATCTAATGATGATTTGCCATTATCAAGGATTGAAAAAAGCTTATTTTTTATTCCCCAACGATCGAAAATAAAGTGATAAAATTTTCTTTGGTCTTTAATTGATTTATTGACAAGTACATATCCATTTTTCATGCCATAAACTTCATCATAAACTTTATCAAGTGGCTCTTGAAAATCAGAATGAAGTTTTTTTAATTTTAGAATGTGTTTATATATTTTAAAATGATAAGGATTTTTATGATAATAATTTTTAATGATATAACAATCAATGGCACGTTCTAATTTGGTATGAAGTCCGCGATAGATAATTGATTCATCATTTTCTACATCATAATTACCTGTGAAATGAAAGATATAAGGATGGGTATAAGTATCTAAGAAATAATGTGTAAGAAATCCATATAAATAGCTTTTTAATTTCGGATAAGTTTTCGTCTCCATAATTAAAGTTTTTAAGAATTGGGAAGTTTGATGTCGATGCATATATCCCCCAAATTCTAAATAACTTTTATTCTTTTTTCGACTTAAAAAAGAAACAAAGAAAAAAGGATCTGGACCAGCAGTAGCAAAATCATAAACATCTAAATCGATATTGCGTTTTAAATTTTCATCAAGTTCTTGATAAACCTCGCGACCAAAATAATGATGTGTAACTAAATCAGGCATTTTTAACCTCCTCATACCAAATTGGATAATTTATAATATTCATTTTTTCTTTTGTGATTGGATGGATAAATTCAAGATGATAGCAATGAAGGTATAAAAATTCTCCTCCATGACCATATAAAACATCACCTACTAACGGATGATTGATATATGCCATATGCACCCGAATTTGATGGGTACGACCGGTTTTGATTTCAACTTCTAATAAACTACAATTATCAAATTCTTTTATAACTTTATAAGTTGTTAATGATGGTTTCCCATCAGGAAAAACCCACCTACGAATATCATAATCAACAACTCTTCTAATCGGTAAATCAATTGTTCCCTCTTTTTCTGCAAATTTCCCTTCAACAAGACACAAATATTTCTTAGTAAAATCTCCTTGCGATAACTGATGATGAATTAATCCTGCCTTAGCAATTACAACTATTCCACTGGTTGCATAATCTAAACGATTGACAAGATGAATATTAGCTTTAATATTCTTTTTTTGATAATAATTAGTGACAACACTAATCAAGTTATCAACAAAATGTTTTCGCGATGGTTGAGATGCAAGACCAACAGGTTTATTGACAATTAGTAAATAATTATCTTCATATAAAACATCAAGTTCCATTGTATTCGGAACAAATTCTTCATTAAGTTCTTCGTTTAACTTAATTACGAGTTCATCACCTTTATGAAGAGTAAAATAATTCTTTGCAAGTTCACCATTTACATACACGCAATTATTAACTCTTACTTTCCGTAAAAAATTGCGCGAATAACCTAACAATTTTAAATAATCTTTAATAATAATATTGTCTTCATCAATAATAAATTTTAGTTCCATAATTCTATTATACCATAAATTTATGAAAAAAGTTAAACCTTTCGGTTTAACTATTTTTTGGTTGATATTCTTGAATAATCTTTGCAATTAAATGTTCAGGTACTTCTTCATATCGCAAAAATTGACGAGAGAATTTACCACTAGCTTGCGTCATCGCTTTTAATTCACTATTGTATGTGATAATTTCACTTTCTGGAACTTCAACAGTAACTTCTGTTTTTCCGCCATGAAGTTCTTGGGTACCCATGATGCGGCCACGACGTTTATTCATATCTCCTAAAACAGCACCTAAATATTCTGATTTCACAACAACTTTAACTTCCATAATTGGTTCTAAAATTGTTGGTTTGATTTTTGGAATTGCATCTTTGAATGCTAAACCAGCAGCTAGAACGAAGGAAATTTCATTTGAGTCTACTGGATGGTAACTTCCATCGTATAATGTCGCTTTAACACCAATAACAGGGAATCCCGCAAGAGGTCCTTTTTCCAAAGCTTTGATTAAGCCTTTTTCAACAGCAGGGAAATAGTTCTTTGGTACAGCTCCACCAAATACTTCTTCCGCGAACTCAAAATCTTGCTTCGATGGTTCAAAACGAATGTATACTTCTCCGAATTGTCCAGCTCCACCTGATTGCTTTTTATGTCTTCCATGACCTTCGCCTTTACCTTTAATTGTTTCACGATAAACAATTTTAGGTTGTTCAAGATCAACATCGACTTTAAATTGATTTTTTAATTTGTCTAAAACATAATTGATATGGGTCATTCCTTGTCCACCAACTAAAAGTTGAGCAGTTTCAGGATTACGTTTTGTTTCAAATGTTTCATCCTCTAAAGAAAGTTTTTGTAATGCCACTGATATTTTTTCTTCATCTTGCTTCTTCTTTGGAGAGATGGCAACATAAATTGTTGGTGTTGGATGAGTAATTAAAGGATAAATGATTGGAGCTTTCTTATCACAAATGGTTGCTGATGTGAATAGTTCAGGTAATTTAGCAACTGCAATAATATCGCCAGCATATCCTGCTTCTAGTGGAATTTGGGTTTTTCCAAGTAATGTGAATAATTGTGGAACTTTAAGTGTCTCTTTATTATTTGCTAGTAAAATTTCTTGACCGACACGAATTGTTCCTGAATAAATCTTAAATAAGTTGATTGAACCAACAAATGGGTCAATAATTGTCTTAAATACTTGAGCTGAAAAAGCTTCATCATCGCGTGATTCACGAACGACTTCTTTGCCATCAAAATCTTGACCTTTCATTGGTTTTAAATCAAGTGGTGAAGGCATATAGTCAACAACCATATCTAAAAGGGTAGAAATACCAATGTCTTTGATTGCGGAAGTTAAGATGACAGGGAAAATATCCCCATGAATTGTTCCTACTCTTAATCCTTCACGAATTTCTTCTTCGGATAAAGTTCCTTCTTCAAAATATTTTTCTAATAATTCTTCACTTGTTTCCGCAACCGCTTCTGTTAATTGCATATATAATTCTTCAATCTTATCCATTTTATCAGGATAAATTTCTGATTCAGTTACTTTTCCATCTTTATAAATATATGCTTTTTTATTAACAACATTTGCAAAGCCATCAAAATTTTCACTTTTACCTAATGGCCAGCAGAATGGAGCAGCTCGATGTCCAAAGACGTTACGAATTGATTCAAGTAATTGATCAAATTTGATATTTTCCTTGTCCATTTTGTTGATGACAATAAATGTTGGAATATTGCGCGCTCTTAATTCATCCCAACAACTTTCAGTTCCAACTTCAATCCCTTTTGTTGCATCAATTAAAAGGACAGCACCTTTAACAGCAGATAAAACATTTTCTACTTCACCAATGAATTCCTCTGACCCTGGGGTATCAAGAAAATTGATTTTATGATCTTTCCATTCAACCGGAATTAAGCTAGCTGATAATGTCGTTTGTCTTGTTTGTTCTTCAATAGTATAATCGCTGACAGTATTTTTTCTTTCAACTTCACCTTTTTTTTCGATTGCTCCCCCAATAAAAAGTAATGATTCAGCAAGAGAAGTTTTCCCACTACCTAAATGACCAAGTATCGCCACATTTCTAATTGCTTTTCCGTGATATTCCTTCATTATCTATTCCTCCTTTTCAGTAAACGATTTCATCACATAAGCATATTATACTATAAAAAAATTTAATTTGCACGAACTTTTTTATCTTTTTCTATATCTTGGGAAATTCAAATATGAAATCTTTTCTTCAATTCATCTTTCGTTGCGGTATCAGCAAAAATTATCATACCGAGGACAATTGCAACCGCCACAGCAGCTGCAGTTATACTTGGCCATAATACTTTTACAACTCTTGTCCAATACAATATCATCGGTACCCAGCTAATGACAACTGAAAGTAATAAATATGATAGATAATCATTAAATTTCATTTTCTTAATTAAAAGGATCATCACAATGGAAATCATCGTCACGATACAAATAAAAGGGACAACATATTCTAAAGCCCAATCATCATCACCTGAAACTCTTTCAATCCCATAAGTAACAAGTGAAGTTGTTATCATTTGAATTAATAAACGTCCAGCGATATTTGTTCGTGACATAATTGTTGACCTTAATAAAATCCATCCATAAAGAATTCCCAAAATAACATATACAGACCATAATGAACCGGAGTATGTTAAAAAGTTGATGAGGACAGTAACTAAAATTGATAAAATGGAAATGAAAAGTAAAATTCTTAATAAAATATTAAGATGTTTCTCATCACTATGATAATGAGGATAGATATTAAGATCGTCATCTGTTATCGTCTCTAATATTTGCCCGCATAACGGACATGTTTTTCTTGTTGTCTTAACTTGAACATGACACTTAACACAATTTTTCATTAATCCACCTCTAATTCATTATGTTCAATGGTTACATGAACTCCAGCTTCACTTAAGAAACGAAAATATTCTTTCTGTAATGAACGATCAATTAGTTTCGAACTAAAAGCAATTGTCATTTTATTATTGACAGTAATGACACCAAGGTTTAATGGTGAAGAAAAGGAAGCACCATTTGCAAAGATAATTTTATCAATATGTTTTAACATTTCCTCAGGTAAATTAACAAGACCTAAATTTGAAAATGATAAAGTATTAACTGAATCACCTAACAAATAATAACCTAAGCGTAAGATAAGTTCTTTAATAAACATTGGCACAATTCTAACAAATATATTTTTTTCTTTGCGAACATTATTTACAAACATCGCATGAAGTTTTTCTTTATCTAAACCTTTTTCCATATCACTTTTTACAATCTTAATCATATCTTCAAATTGTAAGTTTCCTTTAAGTTCTAAAGAAGTTCTAACATATAAAGAAAAATTACGTAAAGTCTTTGAATCAAAGAAACGTCGTAAATTAACAGGTATAAAGATGGTAAAAGGTTTATTTTTCTTTTCTAACAAGTGTTGAGTTTTATATGCACTATAGAATAAGACAGCTGCTAAATATTCAGTAATGGTTGCATCATATTTTTTCGCCAGTCCCTTAATCTCATTTACATCTACAGTACCAATTATTAAACCTACCCAATTATCATTATACATTGGTGATTTAAATTGTTGGGCACGCTTTTCTTTTTCTGGCTTTTTTAAATGTGGATCATAATGATAATTAAAACTATCTTGTTTTTCGGCTTGATTTACTTCAACATCTTTTGTTAAGACATTAAGATTATCTGCGATTTTAATATCTTGTAATTCTAAATATGAATAGACAATTGATTTTAAGAATTCTAATGCCCCATAACCATCCGTTAATGAATGGAATGTTTCAAGAGATATTCTTTTATAGAAATATGATAATCGAAATAGATAACCATTATTATCATCATAATTTTCAATCATCCGGCAAATATATGGACTTTCACGATGCAATGGAACGTAAGCTTTATTTGGCTCTAAATAATACCAAAAGACACCTTTTTTCATACGAACCTTATACATCGGAAAACGTTCAATAACAATTTCTAACGCTTTTTGCAAGATTAATGGATCGACTTCTGTATCCATTTCAAAAGATAATCTGAAAATATTTGTTCTGCGTTTACTAGATACGGGAGGAAAAATTTTAGCTGCATTATCTAATTTATACCACTTTTGTCTTGGCAAAATATCACCTCAATTATATTATTAGCAAGATTTTTTATATAATTATAACACGAATTAATAAAATTGTGTAGTAACTATAATAAAAAATGTGCTTTCTTAAGAAAGCACAAGAATTATGTCTTATTGTTTTAAAATAAAGAGAATTCCAATTGTTCGTGGTCCGCAATGTGTTGAGATGACACAACTCGCTTTGGTCTCACATACATTTGGAAAACCGCGTTTTTGTAACTCACTTACTAAAAATTTTGCATCTTCATCAGCTTTTGAATGAGTTACCATAATAAAATCTTTATCAATATTATCTAAATTATCATCAACTTCAGATAACATAATATTCAAAGCTTTTTTATATCCCATTGGCTTTTTACTTACAACCATTCCCCCATCAACAACTTTAATGATTGGTTTGATGTTTAAAGCTGTACCAATGAAGCGAGCAGTTCCACTACATCTTCCACCCTTATGCAAATACTCTAAAGTATTAATTGCAAAACGTGTACTAACTAGGGGAGTAACTTTCTTAATCTCTTCAACAATCTCCTTGGCGCTCATACCTTGGTCACGGAATTTAGCCATTTTTAATAATTGTAATCCGATACCTGATGATAAATTATTAGAATCAACTACATAAATATTATCAAATTCTTCAGCGGCGGTACATGCATTTTGATAACTGATTGAAAATTTACTACCAATGCCCATGAAAATGACATCTTCATCAGGACTGAATTGTTTAAATTTTTCATAAAATTGTCCTGGTGGAACTGCGGATGTCTTTGGTAATTCTTTATATTCTTCAACTTTTTGATACAAAGTATCTGTATCAATATCAATAATATCTCGGAAAGACTCTTCGCCAAAGTTAACATATAGTGGCCATACTATAATATGGTACTGTGCTAATAGTTCGGGTGATAAATCACTTGTACTATCAGTAACTAAATTAATTTTCCTCATCTTCCACCTCATTAATATCTTTTATTATTTTATCAAAATCTTTACTATTTTGCAATAAATCATGGACATCTCGATATAATATTTCAAAGCTGTACAATTCTTCATAATCATGCAAGTTTTTGATTATTGATTTAAAATCAATATTTCCTGCGCCAATTTTATTATGCTCATCACCGATACCATTATTATCATGAAGATGAATATGCTTTAAGTATGGTTTTAATAAATGGATATAATCTAAAATTTCATATTCACTTACATTAGCATGCCCGATATCTAAAATAAATGCAAGATTATCTTTTTTCACATCATTAATGATATCGAATAATTCTTTGGGACTATAGCCTATTTCTTTAATACCTGGCATATTTTCAATCATTAATGTTCCGTAACAATAATCACAAAGTTCAGTTAATACCTTTTTGAGATGTTTTAAATCTTGTTCACGATTGTGGGCATAACCTAAATGTAAAGTAAACTTCTTAATATTAAATTGTTTACTATAATCAATGGCATCTTTTAATCTTTGGATTGTGTGGGGATAATTTATCGGGTCACACAAATCATTTTTTGGCCCAAAAGGAAGGTGCATTACCACTTCGCATCCCTTTTTACTTAAGTTTCGAATATTGTTTGTGTATGCTTTAAACCCATCTATTGTTAAATCATATGGATAAAAGATTTCAATCCCTTGATAAATTCCCTGATCAATTAAAGGCGCATAAGAATTAATTTCTTCGGTTGTCCGAAATTGATTGATTGTAAAAGCTTTTTTATAAATTTTCCTCATACCAATCCCCATATATTCGATAGCATAATTATTCCATTATTTTTATATAATCAAAATTAATGACCAATTTAATTATATCATAAAAAAATAATATTTCTATTTATTTTTTTTCGAGTCAAATTTTTTTCTTTCAGTCGTATCTAATATTTTCTTTCGAAGACGAATATTTCTTGGTGTTATTTCCACAAGCTCATCATCATTTATATAATCCAAGCATACCTCAAGCGACATTTTCTTTGGACGTTTTAAGATAACAGTCGTATCTTTTGTGGCACTACGTTGATTTGTCATTTGCTTAGCTTTGGTGACATTAACAGCCAAATCATCATCTTTATTACATTCACCGACAATTTGCCCTTCATATACTTCTTCATTAGGTTCAATAAATAATACCCCACGATCTTCAATGTTACCTATACCATAGGCAGTACTACGACCTTGATTGATGGAAACTAAGACCCCTTGACGACGATTACCAAAATGGATATTTTCGATTGGACGATAATCAAGGAAATAATGACTAATCGTTCCATAACCTTTAGTCACCGTCATAAAATCAGTTGATAAGCCAATCAAGCCACGAGATGGGATTGTATAAATGATGCGGGTTTGCGTTTCACTATTATGCATCGTTTCTAATATTCCCCCACGATTTCCTAATAACTCAATTACGGCTCCAACGGTATCATTTGGAACGTCGACTTGCGCATATTCATATGGTTCACACATTACCCCATCAATTTCTTTAAAGATTGGTTTTGGTTTGGCAACTTGAAATTCATAACCTTCACGACGCATATTTTCAATTAAAATTCCAAGATGTAATTCACCACGACCTGATACAATCCATTCATCACTTGTGCCAATTCTTTGGACTTTCAAACTGACATCTCTTTGGGTTTCTCGATATAAACGATCATTGAGTTTTGTTGAGGTGACAAATTTTCCTTCACGTCCAGAAAATGGGGAGGTGTTTGTTGAAAAGGTCATTTCAACAGTCGGTTCACTGATTTTTATTTTTGGAAGTGCTTCTTCATATCCAACTGCACAAATTGTTTCGCCGACATTAATATCGCTTAATCCTGCAACAGCAACAATATCACCAGCATACGCTTCCTCAATTTCATTTTTATGTAAACCTAAATAATTAAATAATTTCAAGATACGGAAAGGTTTAATCGATCCATCGAGACGAACACAAGAGACAATTTCATTGGCTCTAATTATCCCACGTTTAACTCTTCCGATTGCCATTCTTCCAACATAATCATTATAATCTAATAATGCTCCTTGAAATTGCAAAGGACTATCAATATCAGCTTCGGGAGCTGGAATCTCATTAATAATCAAATCAAGGATTGGATCCATCGTCTCTTTTTGGGTTGATATATCACTAGAGATACTACTTGTACCTTTTAAAGCACTACAATATGCAACTTTAAAATCAATTTGTTCGTCAGTAGCACCTAATTCAATAAATAAATCCAATACTTCATCAACAACTTCATCAACTCTTGCACTATCTTTATCAACTTTATTGATGATGACGATTGGCTTTAAATTAGCATTTAACGCTTTTTCTAAAACAAATCTTGTTTGGGGCATTGGTCCTTCATAAGCATCAACGACTAATAAAATTCCATCTACCATTGTCATAATTCTTTCAACTTCACCGGAAAAATCAGCATGTCCAGGAGTATCAAGAATATTAATTTTAAAACCTTTATATTTGATGGCTGTGTTTTTCGCAAGTATCGTTATTCCACGTTCTCTTTCCAAATCATTGCTATCAAGAGCCCGTTCTGATATTTCTTCACGATCTTGTAATGTTTGTGATTTTTTAATTAATTGATCAACTAATGTAGTTTTTCCATGATCGACATGGGCAATTATTGCTATATTACGGATATTCATAAATTCACCTAAAATCTAATCTCTTTCATTTTTAAGTCTTGGTAAAATAAAGTCTCATGAGATACAAGTATAACTGTTCCCGGATAATTAGCAATCGCTTTTAATAGTGATTGTTTGGCTATTTTATCTAAATGGTTTGTCGGTTCATCGAGAATTAAAAAGTTTGATTTTTCTAAACTCAACTTAGCAAACCTCACTTTCGCAACCTCACCACCGCTTAATTGGGTCATCATTTTTAATGCTAAATCGCCAACAATCCCATACTTGGCAAGGATTTTTCTGATTTCTGTATCATCCAATAATGGATAATCATTCCGAATATATTGAATTGGAGTTTCTTTATGGATAGGAATTTCTTGCTCATAATAAGTTATATCATTAAGTTCTGATAATTTAACAATTCCACCTAATGGTTTTAATTCCCCAATAATCGTTTTAATAAAAGTCGTTTTCCCGACACCATTTTTTCCAATGATAATATATTTTTGCCCAAATTCAAATTCGATATTAAGATTATGTAATATTATATGATCATAACCAATATCTAAATTATGAACAATCAAAGGATTTTTATTAAATGATTTTGTAAATTGAAATTCAAAATACACTTTTCTTTCACTTTGAGGTTTTTCTAAACGATCAAGCTTTTCAAGCATCTTTCTTCGACTTTGAGCTCTTTTTGTTGTCGTTGCTCTAACAATATTTTTATTAATAAATTCTTCTGTTTTTTTAATATATTGTTGTTGCTTTTCATAAGCTTTCTCGTATGATTGCATTACTATATCTTTTTGATGAAGGTAATCATCATAATTACCTTTATATTTTGTAATGACTTTATTTTCTAACGCAAGAATAGTATTTGTGACTTGATTTAAGAAAGCATGATCATGACTTATGATAAGATAAGCATTTTTATATTCATTTAAATATTTGATTAACCAACTTATATGACTTGTATCGAGGAAGTTTGTTGGTTCATCGAGTAAAAGTACATCTTTCTCTTCTAATAGCATTTTCCCTAAAAAGACTTTTACCCTTTGCCCACCACTTAATTGTTTTAATGTCCTATGATCATTTACATCAATACCTAAACCGTTAATGACATTCCCGATTTTTGATTTAATCATATAAAAGTTTTTTTCTTCTAAATAATTCTGGAGGTTATATGCTTTATTTAAAATCTTATCATATTCACTTTCAGGAGCAGTCGTAAGACTTTCATATAAAGAATTTAATATTTCTTCTTTTTGAAATAATTCTTCATAAACATTATATAAATATTCTTTTATTGATAAATCATCATAAACTTTTAAGTATTGATCTAAATAGCTATATGTTATATTTTGATCCCAAATAATCTCACCACTATCAGGCACCAAACGATGAGCAAGCAAATTCATTAATGTTGATTTCCCACTACCATTTGCACCTACAAGACCAACATGCTCATCTTTATATATTTTAAAATTGAGATTATTATATAATTCTTTATCACCATAACTAAAGCGCAAATTTTTAACTTCTAACATGTGTATCTCCACTTTATAAACTATTTATATATTATACCACATATCTATATTCTTTTCAATAAATCTCTTAAATCCTATCAATTATTTCCTATAAAAAAACATTAGCAACATGCTAATGTTTAATTATTTTCGGCGATTTCGCTTTACACTACTTGTATATTTGATCAATAAAATGGCACCTAAAAATGATAATACAAATGAAATGATAATTGCAATAATGAAGCCATGTTCTTGATTTATTGGTATATCAAAGTTCATTCCAAATAAACTTGCAACAACTGTTGGGATTGTTAAAACAATTGTAACAACTGTTAATGTTTTCATAATTGTATTAACATTATTTGAAATAACAGAAGCAAATGCATCCATTGTACCATTTAAGATATCACGATGGATATTAGCCATCTCCATGGCTTGGCGACTTTCAATAATTGCATCTTCAATTAAATCAACATCTTCTTCATATTTACGGAATTCATTTAATCTTTTTAACTTTTCTAATACTAAATGATTAGCATTGATACCAGTTGATAAGTAGACTAATGATTTCCCTAAACTCATTAGCTCAAATAATTCTTTATTTTTTAATGATTGATGCAATCTTTTTTGGACAGAATCACTATTACGATCAAGTTGTTTTAAAACTGTTACAAAACGTGCAGCATTTCGATATAAAATTTGAATTGTAAGTTTAATATGCTTGTTTGTTGCAAAGTTTTTCATCCATCGCGAATTTAAACTTTGTTCAATTGCATTAGTTTTGAGACTTGTTGTAATGAAATAATCATTATTAAAGATGATACCAAAAGGAGTCGTATAATATTTATTAATGGCTATATTATCTTCATCGATTTCAATCACAGGTGTGTCAACAACTACAAGTGTTGCTTCATCATCAATATCAATATGGGCTGTCTCTTCTTCATCTAAAGGAATACGAATAATTGATTCACTTATTTTGGTAATTTGGGACACCTTAGTAATTTCATCATCAGTCGGGTTAGTCATATGAATCCAGGATTTTCTGATGATTTTATCATAAATATCCTCATTTTGTTCATTTGTAAATACAGATAACTCTAAATTTTCATTTGTATAATATACGGAAATCATATGAATACCTCGCTTTCTTTATTATTGTAATTATTATACCACAAAATAATTATTAAGCAATTAATATTATAATGCATTAAATACATACTAATATTTTATTTTGCTATAATATAGTTAAGATTATCCAAATAAAGTAAAATAGAAAGGAGTTAATAAATGGATAAAGTTAAATTAGCAATTATTTTCTATAGTATGGGAGGAACCAACTTTCAACTTGCAAAGTGGGCTGCTGAAGCGGCTACGGAAGTAGATGCAGAAGTCAAAATTTTTAAAGTACCAGAACTTGCTCCACTTGAAGTTATCAATAATAATCCAGCATGGAAAAAGACAACTGAAGATACAAAAGATATTCCTATTCCATCAGATGATGATTTAATGTGGGCTGATGCGATTATTATGAGTGTTCCTACTCGTTTTGGAAATATGGCTTCGCAAATGAAACAATTCCTTGATACTAAAGGCGGACTATGGGCTAAAGGAGCATTAGTCAATAAAGTTTTTAGTGCCATGACCTCAGCTCAAAACCCTCATGGTGGGCAAGAAGCCACAATCCTTTCCCTCTATACATCAATGATGCATTGGGGTGTAATTATCGTTCCACCTGGATATACTGACTCATCCATATTTAAAGCTGGTGGTAATCCATACGGAACAAGTGTTACCGTAGATCAGCAAGGTAAAATTGGAGATGATGTGAAAGAGGCTGTAAAATATCAAGCCAAAAGAACCATTGAAGTTGCAAAATGGATTAAAAAAGGTAAGGATTAAGGAAACTTAATCCTTTTTTATTCCTCGATGATATTTCCCTCACGATCTGTAATTTTACCATCAATAATTAAATAACCATCACCTTTTTTCAACGCTTCAACAAACATCTTGCTATCAGTAATGCGATACTTAAACGCTACTCCTCCGATTCCCGCCCTTTCAACATTATGTATATCCGTTCCAGATGTTCGAAAAAGATGCGGATTTAATCTTGCTAGTTCCCAAGCCTTATCATTACGATTGCTTGAAGAAGTACTTAAACCATTATTTACTTCAATCCCATCAATTAAATCTTGTCTTAAATCTGGTTCATAATTAATATAATGAGCTTGGCGATAAGGATGCGCATGAACAATAACTCCACCATTATCATGTACTAACTTACAATATTCAGGAAATGAAATATCCAACATTTCCGGATGATTGATTAAAAACTCAAGATCTAAATTATAAGTTAAATAGTCTGCACAATATGGAAATAATGTATATTCCCATCCAAACATTACTAAAAAGTTTGAATATTTTTCTGCTTCACGCTTGGCGTTATCATATCCGCGAGCATATAACTTCATTTTATCTTGCCAACATAAATCTTTCGGGACTGTTGAACTGGAATTAATAAAATGATCAGTTACAACAAAGCCACTATATCCTTCTCTAATAAAAGCATGCACCATTTCAGCTGCTGTACTACGACCGCATGAACTTGATTCTGATGTGTGAAGGTGCGTCTCGTATTTGTAAAACATTGTATCCCCCATTTCTAGTCTATAAATAAGTATTTACTAGTGAATGATGTTTATTTTTATACTATCATCATGTTATCAAAAATCATTGACTTTTTTAATATCAAAATACTAGAGACAGCAATAATCCATTAGGTATGTTAAGTGATTTTTATTTTTATATTTTTATTTGATGATTAGTAATTCATAATAACCTCTTTATTTTATCACTACTAATAA
>DATCKF010000062.1:0-4546 GCA_036562395.1 Bacilli bacterium | reverse complement strand
CTGCACCATAAATAATAGTAACTATTTCCTTATCTGAACCGGCACCTTTATCAATTAGATATTTTAAAACATCAAGGCGACGTTTGTCCGAAACAACAATTTTATTATTTAAAAGACCAATAAATTCACCTTTCTTAATATCGAGGTTATCGATATGAGATTCACGGATTGCATATGTTACAAGTCCTGTTGTAACATTATTCATGACTTCTTGAATTTCTTCAAGGATAACTTCAGGTTCATTATTTAAATCTAACATAGTTAATGCTGAGAAACCTTCAGCAATCGATTTAGATTCAACGACCCAGACTTTACTTTCCTTATAAATTTTGGCGGCTTGACGAGCTGCTAAAATAATATTCTTGTTATTTGGAAAGACAATGATATTGTCAGCATTTAAATGATCAAATCCACGAATAAAATCTTCTGTTGATGGGTTCATGCTTTGACCACCAGATACAACAAAATCAGCACCCATTTCTTCAAATGTCTTAATTAAGCCCGCACCTACAGCAACTGTAACAATGGCATATTTTTTACGTTTTTCAGGCTTTTGTGGCATCTTAACATGTTCTTCACCACATGCACATTGTCCCTCTTCAACATGTTCAAAATCATTAAGTTGGTTATGTTGAACGGTCATATTTTCAATTTTTAAATGTAAAAACTCACCATATTGTTGACCAATATTTAATACTTTTCCTGGTGTTAAGGTATGAATATGAACTTTAATAATATCATCATCCTTAACAATTACTAAGGAATTTCCTAATTGTTCAATTTGATCAACAATTGTTTTTTCATCAAATGTTTTTGGATCAGCTTTTTCTGGTTGCAATTGTAAAATAAATTCTGTACAATAACCAAATTCTTGTTTTTCACCATTTTGTACAACAAGTTTACTTGCAACATGTAAAGAATCATCAACTGTTTTCTTTGATAAAAATTCACCGTTTAATACTTTTTGCATTCCCTCAAGGATACAAATAAATCCAGCGCCACCACTATCAACTACTCCAGCTTCTTTTAAAACTGGTAGTAATTCAGGTGTTCGTTGTAGTGATGCTTTTGCTTCATTTATAAATTCATCAAAAAATTCATTAATTGACATTCTTGATGAAGAAATAGTCAATAACTTTTCTGAAGCTTCGCGGGCAACTGTAAGAATTGTCCCTTCTACAGGTTTCATAACCGCTTTATAAGCTTGATTGACACCACTCATAAATGCTTTTGCAAGACTTACAGCATTTACGCTTATAAATCCTTCAAAACCTTTATATATTCCGCGGAATAATTGAGAGAGTATAACTCCAGAATTACCACGAGCTCCCATTAACATTCCACGTGATAATCGTTTTGCAACTTCATAAATATTATTAATATCAATATTCAATATTTCATTAACGCCACCGTCAATGGTCATTTTCATATTTGTTCCTGTGTCACCATCAGGGACTGGGAAAACATTAAGGGCATCAATACTTTGATAGTTTAGTCTTAAATTTTCAGCTCCATTAATAATTAATGTCTTAAATAAAGAGCCGTCGAGTTTATTTATTTGCATTTAACTGCAGCCTCCATTTTCTTATTATTTCGATTTCCCTATAATTATTACTAGATAATTATATCATAAATTATTTTGATGTGCAAGAGAAAAATACATTATCGCACAAGTTGATATAAATTGCAAAAAAGTCTTATAGATAAGACTTTAATCAAAAGAAATTGTTCTTGCTTATTGATTTAGTTTATGGTATAATAAGTAATGGTTAAAAGTTAGGAGGTATTACAATGGCTCGTAAATGTTACGTTACTGGTGTCGGAACTGTTGCTGGAAATAACCGTTCTCACTCATTACATGCGACTCGTAGAAAATGGAAAGCTAATTTACAAAAGGTTAGAATTATAGATGAAAATGGAAAAGTAAAACGAGTATATGTATCCGCACGTGCATTAAAATCCGGATTAGTAAATCGTGCATAACAATAGTTTAAGTACTATTGTTTTTTTTTATAATATTTTCACAATATTAAAATAATAACTTAATAACAGCCAATTTTGAGGGAAAGGATCCATTAACGTCCAATAACTAACACCCCGTAAATCATATTTTTCTACTAACCTGAACTTGGCAGTGATACTACGAGGATCTTCAAAATGGACTTCATGGTGTTGACCATTTTCGATATATCTAAAGAATGGAGATTGCGCAGTTTCATTAAATTCAATTCCCGCATTTTTCGCAATCGCAATATCAATTGCTTCTGGATTAGAAATCAACCTTGCCATCGACCCTTCAACAAACGGAACTTTGAAATCATAACCATAATTAGGAATTCCCATTAAGATTTTATAGTGAGGTATATCCGTTATCGCATATTGGATAACTTTTTCAACTTCATTAATTGGAGCAACCGGTAAAGCTGGGCCAAAAATATAACCCCATTCATACGTCATTATAATGACGTGATCAGCTATTTCCCCATGAGCTGGATAATCATGAGCTTCATACAATAAACCTGGTTGGTCACGTCGATTCTTCGGAGCAACTGCTGTTAATAACATATACCCTAATGGTTCAAAACGATCTCTAGCCATTCGTAAAAATTGGTTATAAGCTTCACGATCAGAAGGATATAAATATTCAAAATCAATACAAATTGCAAAATAATTTTTTAAATTTGCAACTCTTACGATATCATTTAATAGTGTATTTCTTTTTTGTTCATCATTTAAAATATTATGAATCAATTCAGTACTAAATGTTCCTTGTTCTTCTAATGATACATTAGTAACTGTCATCACTGGAGCAACATTATAACGATATGCTTCCGTAATCAAAGTAGTATCATTAATATCATTTAATAACCCTTCATTAGTAATTTGATAAGAAAAAATGCTGAGGTATGTTAAAAAGGGAAGGACACGACGTAATAAATTTAAATTAACTTCCGGATATACAAAGCCATTTACTTCTATATCACGTTTATTAGGATTATCATAATCAATACGGATTGTTAAACCAGGATATATATCATTGGGACTTGTAATTTGCGGATTAAAAGCTAAAATATTATTTACTGTCGTATTAAAACGTCTCGCAATTTCCGTTAATGTTTCATTACTTTGAACGGTATAATTAAAACTAATAGGACGAATCAATAAACTTTGTCCGACGACTAATGTATCCTTATTACTTAAAGCATTATCCGCAACTATTCTTGCGACAGGAACATTAAATTGTTGTGAGATCTTTGATAAAGTATCCCCTGGCTTCACAACATAAATAATCATAAATTCACCTCATAAAAATATATGCGTGAACTTAATTAATAATACAAATAAAAATAAGACTCCCACTTGAAGCCTTATTTCTTTTTAAAAATACTCATGATTTTATTTATGATAAATGATAAAAATCTTGGTAAACGTAAAACATAAAACCTCATAATTATTCCCCTTTACTAAAATATATGTAAAAAAGGAAAATATATTCTAATTAGTTGAATAAAGTCAAATAATATCTCCTAATTAGATTGAATTACGAGGATTTTTTTATTGTTTGTTTCTAGAATTCCTTTTTCCTCAACAATCTCATTACTCAAACATATTGAATCATAATTTTTTAACTGATAATTATTTAAGTTATATTTAAAGCCTTTTAAGCTAATAACAGTATTTTCATCAACTGAGAAAAAGGAAATATATTTATATCCATGTTTCTTAAATTCCGTTTTCGAATTGACGATATAAATTAAATTATTTTTATCAATTAATTTAATATTTAAATGTGTATATTTAATTAAAACATTGATAGTAGCGTGATAGTGATCAAGACGTTTGCCAGTAGCATTATAAACATAAATATTATCAATGACTTTATTTGCTAAATAATCAATTTTTGAATAATTCAAAGATAAATATTGCAGTGTTAATTCAAGATCGCTTTGATCTTTATGTGAATCATACGAAACTACTTTCTTGCATTTCTTTTGTAAATCTTTCGTTTTACTACTATCAAAATCACCAATTGCTAGATCAACACGCAAACGATTTTTAATTAACGTATCAACCCCCGCATCGACACCAATTAAATACTCTCCTTCGTCAGGCTTATATAATTTTGAAAAATGATCAAGTCCCGCACAAACTATTTTCACAATCATAATTTTTCAAGCTCCTTTATTACTTCATGACGATTATTACTATTAAATATATATGAACCTGCAACTAAAATATCACAACCAGCAAGAATTGCTTTCTTTCCAGTTTCATGATTAATCCCACCATCAATTTCAATAAGGAAATGGTGGTCCTTTTTTTTCTCTTTTAAATACTTTATCTTTTCTAAACTTGAAGGAATGAATTCTTGACCGCCAAATCCAGGTTCAACCGACATGATTAATACTAAATCAAGTTTATCCAAATACTTATCCAACACTTTAACATCCGTTCCTGGTTTAATCGACATCCCCACATTCACATTCAACTCTTTAAAATGATTAATGACTTGATCAACATTATTAACAGCTTCATAATGAAAAGT
>DATCKF010000059.1:0-3031 GCA_036562395.1 Bacilli bacterium | reverse complement strand
AATAAAAAGAATTTAATAACTTTTTTCTAAAGTTATTTCTCCAAAGTTAAGTTCTTCTTGAAATTTGCCATTATCGATTAATAGATTACCATTATCTAAGATATTTAGTACTTTTACATTTTTATTATTTATTATTACATCTTTTCCAATTACTGAAGAATACTTTCTGCAAATCTCTAAATACTCGTGTTTATCTTGTAAATATTTTTCATATAAATTATCAAAATTAATTAATATATCATCAATAATGATATCAATATCTATATCTTTATGTAATTCTATTTTTAAAGATGTTGCTTTATTCGCAATTTCATTGGAAAAATTAATTGAATTTACATTAATACCAATACCGATGATTAATGCTTCTAATTGTTCACGAAATATTGATTCTAATAATATTCCGCAAACCTTCCTCTTATTTAATAATATATCATTTGGCCATTTAATTTGTAGATTTTTGGTATATTCTTTTAATGATAAAAAAACAGCGGCACTAGTAAGTAATGATAACCTGGAAATATCTTTAGTTTTGGGCTTCAATAAGATTGACATCGCGATGTTTTTTCCCGGTTCCATTTCCCATTTTCGGCTTAGACGCCCATGACCAGAAGTTTGATTATTGCAAATTATCACAGTTTTATCATCATAAGCTTGATAATTATCTTTTAAATAAGTGTTTGTTGAGGGGAGGGTATCAAAATATACTTTTTTATACATATCTTCACCTATAAGAAGAAATTCCTATAACATAAGTTATAGGAATTATATTTTTACTCAATAACTGCAAGTAACTGTTGATTATTGACATTTTGATCTTTAGTTACTGCTATTTGTTTTACAACTCCATCAGCTGGAGAAACGATATCATTTTCAAGTTTCATCGCTTCAAGAATAAATAATGTTTGACCTTTTCTTACAGTATCACCAACATTAACCTTAATATCAAGGATAACCCCTTGCATTGGCGCTTTAAGTTGTACGCCACTAGCAACAGTTTGGGTTGCTTGTTGAGGTTGAGGTTTTGGCTCAGCAGTTATCTTTTGTGCACTTTCAGTTACACTTTCTAATTCCACTTCATAAACTTTACCATTAACTTTAACTTTATAAATTTTCATTATTCAAATCTCCTAACTAATTTGTTTAATTGAAACTAATCTTACATCGGTTTTCTTTTCATTTGCGAAATCAATTGTTGCAACTAAAGCTGCAACCATCATATCTTCATCTTTAATATCTGCAATTGTAAATGGCTTCTTAGGTTCTTGAACTTGATTAACAGTTTCATTTACAACTTCTTTATTCTTTTTCTTTGAAAATAATCCCATCTTATTCACCTATAATTAAGTTAATTTCAATAACTTCATCTTTCTCAAGTTTATATTTTTGTTGCAAGAACTTGACGGCAACATTTTCAAATAATGCACATGATAGAACATCTTCTTCACATTGTACTAAGTCATTATATTTTTCTGTTAAAGCTTTAAATTGAGGTTCTAGATCATCTGCTGGACGATGAGTTATTACTTTCGCGTCACCAATTATTTTGCGACGGAATACTTCATCAATTGGTGCAGGACTCTTTCCATATAATCCACGTAAATATTCATTTATTTCATTAGGAACCATTGAATATCTTTTTCCTGTTAAAACATTTAAAACAGCTTGTGTTCCAACCATTTGTGATAATGGAGTTACAAGTGGTGGATATCCTAAATCCTTACGTACACGTGGAACTTCCTTTAACACTTCTTCATAACGATCCATCGCACCTTGAGCTTTCAATTGACTCATTAAATTTGATAACATTCCACCAGGAACTTGATACTTTAAGATGTTAGGATTAACAGTTAATGCTTTTGGATTTAGTATTCCTTCTTTTAAATATTTATCGCGAACAACAGCAAGTTTTTCTGCAGCTTTATCGAGTAATTCAAGATTTAAATGTGGGTCATATTGAGTACCTGCAAGAGCATATTGGAAAGCTTCAGTTGCTGGTTGACTTGTACCTCCTGAGAAAGGTGATAATGCGGTATCAATAATATCACATCCAGCTTCAATAGCTTTCATATAAGTCATACCGGCAACACCTGCAGTACAATGTCCATGTAACTCAAGTGGAACTTTAATTGTTTCTTTTAGTTTTGTAAACAATTCATAAGCGGCTTCAGGTAACATGACTCCAGCCATATCTTTAATACAAATAGAATCAGCACCTAACTTTTCTGCTTCCACAGCTAACTTAACATAATAATCAATTGTATGTACAGGGCTTGTTGTATATGATAGTGCAACTTGACAATGTCCCCCATATTTCTTTGTTGCTGAGATTGAACTTTGAAGGTTACGAACATCATTTAAAGCATCAAAAACACGAATGATATCAATACCATTTTCAATTGATTTTTGCACAAATTTTTCAACAACATCATCAGGATAATTCTTATAACCTAATAAGTTTTGCCCTCTTAATAGCATTTGTAATTTTGTCTTTTTACATTTTGCTCTAATTTCCCTTAGTCTATCCCAAGGATCTTCATTTAAGAAGCGCATGGCAGCATCGAAAGTAGCACCGCCCCACACTTCTAATGCATAATAGCCTGCTTGATCAAGTTCTTCAACAACCGATAATAGTTCCGGAGTTGTAACTCTTGTTGCCATTAACGATTGATGGCCATCACGCAATGCCGTATCAACTATTTTTACACCCATTTTTTACTCCTTCTTGGATTTATTTTACTTTATCTACAACGCTTTTAATTGCATCAATAGCTTCCTCTGGTAAGCGATCAAATTCGCCCAAGTCTTGAACATATTCAGCTCTTGATAATATTCTTTGTTTTACTAATTGGATATATTCATCACTTGCAAGTTGTGGTTCATAACCTTCAATTGGCATATATTCTAAATTATTAAATGGACCAAATGGTTTGAATTGTGCGTGTTCAGTAACGATATCTTCAATTAATCCTAAAGTAACTTTTGGAGTAACTTTCTTATCTAAGAAGAAACCAGTATTGATGATATAGCAATC
>DATCKF010000053.1:0-2168 GCA_036562395.1 Bacilli bacterium | reverse complement strand
AGATGTCAGATTCAATCAAAGTGATTATGATGATCTATTCACTCGTAAAGATGCATATGATCGTTTAATCACTAAGATTAATGAACTTAAACAGTATGAAACCATTGGTATTTATACTGTTCCTGTAGCCTTCTATGAAATTAAATTTTCTTAAGGAGAGTGAAGTAATATGAAATTGATTATAGCGATCGTATCAAAAGATGATGCATCGACAGTTATGAAAGAATTAATCAAGCAAAAATTCTTTGTAACAAAACTTGCTTCAACGGGTGGATTTTTGAGAAGTGGAAATACAACTTTGATGATTGGAACACGAGATGATGATGTTGATCATGCCATTGAAATTATTACTGAATTTTCGAAAAATCGTAAAGAAGTTGTTCCCAATTCCTTTGCCAATGAATTTGGCTTAATGAATGCTATTCCGATTGAAGTTAATGTTGGTGGAGCAACAATGTTTGTTGTCGATGTTGAAAAATTTAAGAAAGTGTAAAGTGGGCATTGCCCACTTTTCATATTTTTTTATGAAAGAAAAATGAAAATGATAATTGCTTTATAGTAAGATTTGTGTTATAATGTAGAAAATAAAAAAAAATAGAGTTTGGAAAGGATAAAGTTATGCAAGAAGAATATCAAAACGTTGAAAGTGGGATTACTTTAGTTGAACTTTTTCACATGTTAATGCGAAATATTTTCTTGATTATTGCTGTAACTGTTGGGGTTACCGTAATCGGAATTATTTATACATTTAGATTTGTTGAACCAACATATAAATCTAGTGCTGATGTGTGGGTTCAAATAGATAAAACTGCAGGTGAAGCTGGAGACGATCCTACTGATTATGATTTTAATACTTCATTACGTATTATCCAATCAGTATCTGAGCTATTTGAAAAAGATGTAATAGTCGATAAAACAATCAAAGATTTAAACCTTAATATAACAAGAACTGATTTCAAAAAAAATCTAACAATCAAATACGATACAAATAGCTTTTTTATAAATATTGGTTATGAATGTCACGATCCTGAGTTAGCAGGAATAGTTGTTAATAAAACTATTGAAAACACAATTAATTTTGCTAATCAAAATCTTGGATCATTACGTAATACGATTACACCAATTGGACAAGCTGATGATGGTAATTATGCTTCACCTAATAAGCCTTTAAATGTAATTATTAGTTTCTTATTGGGAGGTATTATTGGAGTAGCAGCATCATTATTGATTGAAGCTTTCAAAACAACAGTACGCAATAAACAAGAACTTGAAAATCTATTACCAAAATATAAAGTTATCGGAATTATTCCAATAATGGAAGATAAGGAGAACTAATAATGGCTAGAAAAAAGACATTAAAATTAAAAGGTATTGTTGAACAATTAAATGTAATTGAAGCATTTGAAAAGTTACAAGTAAATATTAGTTTAGCTTCTGTTGATCAAAAGATTCAAGTTATTCAATTAACTTCTTCATTACAAGATGAAGGTAAGACAACAGCTGCTGTTAACTTAGCTTACTCTTATGCTCGCAAAGATAAGAAAGTAATTGTTGTTGACCTAGATATTAGACGTCCAAAAGTGCATCGTAACTTTAAACAACCTAATGAAAATGGTATTGTTGATTATGCAGCAGGAAAGATAAAAATTGATCAATTGATAAGACATACTGATTATAATGTTGATATAATACTTACAGGAAGTAAAACTCCTTATCCAGTAAAAATATTGGAGTCGGAAAAACTTGCTGATTTGATTGCTTATTTACGTGAAAGATATGAATATATTATTTTAGACACACCACCAGTCGCAAGTGTTGTCGACCCAATTATAATTAGTAAATTATCAGATGGAGTATTATTTGTTGTTGAGGCGGATAGAACTAAAAAATCTATTATTAAAGAATCAATCCAACAACTAGAAAATGTAAATGTTAATTTAATTGGTTTAGTATTACAATCTGTTAAGGACCGTTATAGCAAATATAGTTATAAATATTATTATACTGACGAAAATTAATGCTTCTGGGGGTGGGGTTCGATGATAGACATCCATACACATATTTTGCCAAATGTTGATGATGGTTCAGATAGCTTTGAAAAGTCAATTGAGCTATTAAAACAGGCTAAAGAACAAGGAGTAACTCATATCATTTTTACACCCCATGTC
>DATCKF010000120.1:0-8734 GCA_036562395.1 Bacilli bacterium | reverse complement strand
TACAATCAATCTCATTAAAGATTATCATTATGAACATCAACATGAAGATTCAATAAAAATCGCAAAATATTATTCTAAAAACCTGACAAAAGCAACTGAAGCATATGAAATTGTTAATGAATTATTAGTAGATAAACTTGTGGTTGCTTTAAGAGCAACAGCAATGAGTCCTGACATATATGATAATCATCATTTACAAGAATTAGCAACGAATTTAGAAGTAGATGAAATATATATTTATGATTATACCGGAACCATCGTATATACAAATGAAAAATATCTCGGTTGGCAAGCACTTCCAAATCATCCTGTTCATAATTTCATGATTAGTGATTTGGATATATTAGTAGAAGAAATAAGAAAAGATTCAGAATCAGATTTATATTATAAATACGGTTATAAGAAATTAGATGATGGCTATTTTATTCAGATTGGCATTATTTCAGATACAATTCAAAATTTTCTTGGTCATTTTGAGTTTGCGAAAATATTTAGCGAAATAATTGATTATGGAGTTGAAACTGATATAAGTTTAATTGATAATAACTTTGAAATTATTGGAAGTACCAATAATAATTTAATTGGAACTCATATAACAAAAGAAAAAATAAAAACAGCAATTATTAATGATGATGATATAGGGATTGTTGAAGAAAGATATGGTGGTAGGGATTATGTTGTATATACACCTGTCTATTTAAATAATGAAAAAATTGGGACGATTGCTGTTTCCCAATCATTAGCCAAAACTGATAAATCCATTATGACATTTGCAACATTAGCCATGTCATGTTTGGTTGTGACGTTTATCTTAATTGTTTCAATGCTTTATATATCTTATACTAAAAGAGAAGGATTATTTAGTTTAGTATATTACGATCAAGTAACTAAATTACCTAATGACAATTATTTAAAAGAATTTTTACGATATGAATTAAAAAAGACAAATACTAAGGCATTATTATTAATTAAATGTCGCAATTATGATTTGATTAATTTAATTTATGGTTCAGAATATAGTGATAAATTATTAATTGAAACATCTAATATTTTAAGTCAACATACAAATGATAAGATATTTCGCTTTTCTGATGATGTATTTGTCTTATATGTATCTAAATATGATGAAACAAATGATATCAAAAATCATGTTTTAAATATCTTAAAGTTATTTTACAAACCGATTTTAGTATGTGATAATTATCAGTTTATTGATTTATCAGTGGGAATTTTCGAAATTACATCAGATTATCATCATGAAGATCAAGTAATTAAAAAAGCTTCCATTGTCTTAGATTATATTTCAAAAAATGAGCACATTCAATATGCTTTTTTTAATGACAAAATGGAAGAACAAATCAGAAGAGAAGAAAAAATTGAAAAAATCTTATATGATGTTATTGAGGAAAAAAATAATAATTTTTATTTAGAATTTCAACCGCTGATTGATGTGAAAAAGGATAGTGTTACATGCTTTGAAGCGTTAGCAAGATTATATGATGAACAATTAGGATTTATATCTCCTGTAGAGTTTATTAGAATTGCTGAAAGAAAACATTTAATTAATCATTTAGGAAAGATAATCCTCAAAAAAGCTTGTGATTTTATCCGTAAAGTAAAAGAAAAATATCGTAAAAATGTTCGGGTTGCGATTAATATATCCGGACTTCAATTACTTAATGATGATTTTGAGAATAATCTATTAAGAATCATAAATGAAGAAGGTATAAATGGCAATGATCTTGATATTGAAGTTACCGAATCGAATCTTGTGAAAAACTATGAACAAGTTAACGGTAAACTTAAGAAACTTCAAGATAGAGGTATAAGAATTTCCATAGATGATTTTGGGACTGGTTATTCATCATTTGCAAGATTACGTGATATGAATGTTGATATCATCAAACTTGATAAATTATTTGTCGATCGGATTATGAGTTTGCAAGATAAAGAATTAATATTAATTGATTTAATATCTTTGATTCATAAGTTGGGATTAAAGGTAGTTGCTGAAGGGGTAGAATATGAATTACAAAATCAATATTTAATTAATATTGGTTGTGATATTATTCAAGGATATTATTATAGTAAACCACTTAAAGAAAAAGATGCTCTTGATTTTTTAGGAGTATAGAAGGGAATAGGTCATATTTATAATGAAAACAAACGCAAATAAATGTTTATCAATGCGAATGATTACCCTTATATCATTTATTATTTTTCTCGTAACTACTGTTTTCATCATTAGTTACATTACATTTTCAAATTGGTCATATTCTATCGAAAAGCAAATCAAAGATCTCGCTGAAGAAATAAACCAAGACACTAATTATCAAATTACTGATTTTATAAACATTCCTCAAGAAATTAATGAATATCATCAAAAATATATTCAAAATGGTATTTTGAATATCGATAATGATGATATTCGTGACAAATTTTTTGTAAGCGCTTTGCAACAAGCCCCTGATTATGTTTATAGTTTAAGCTATGGTACTCCTAATGGTGAATATTATGGTGCTCGATATAATAAAAGTAATGAAATTGAAATAATTAAAAATAATCAATCTACCAATGGTCAAACTTGGATATATCAAGTTAAAGATAATATGACAGCAGGATTAATTATTAAAAATGTTGGTAAATTTGACCCCCGAATTCAGGATTGGTATATTGAAGCGATAGAAAGAAACGATCATAACTTCTCATCTGTTTATCAACATTATGAACTTGATGATTTAACCATTTCTGCTTCTTTACCTGTTTATGTTGATGGAAAACTTCATGGTGTCTTAGGTACTCATATTAAATTATCATATATCAATGATTATTTAGAAGATATTGTTAATGATGAATGTTTTGTCGTGATTATTGAAAAAGATACGCAAGATCTTGTTGCAAATTCTTTGAATATTAATAATTTTATTACGAAAGATAATGGTTCATATGTTCGTACTAAATTAAATATGATTGAAAATGATTTGTTTGCAAAAGCTTATACATATTATCAAAAAAATCAAATAAATCAATTTAAATTCAAACATCACCAATATTACTATTTTACTTTTAATAATTATGATGACATGGGATTAAATTGGATTGTCATATGTGGTGTTCCTGCAAGACTGTTTACGTTTAATATTACTAAGGCATTATATATATCCCTCCTATCAACAATCCTTTTTGTTATTCTTTCAATCATTGTCTATTATATATATTCAAGAAAATTATTTCAGCCATTTTATACATTAATTGAAAGTATTGAAAAAATTGCTAGTGGAGACTTTAAAGAAAGACTTATCTATAACCGTAATGATGAGTTTGGGAAAATTTGTAATTCCTTTAATAATATGGCAGGTACTATTTCTTTACTAATTGATGATTTGGAACGAAAAGTCAATGAAAGAATGCAAAGTTTATCAATCAGTAATCAGGAATTAAAGGAAAATAAAGAAAGGTTACAATTAATCTTAGATTCGACAGTAGAAGCAATCTATGGTGTTGATAATGATGGAAAATGTACCTTTATCAATATAAGTGGATTAAATATATTAGGATATTCCAGTCAAGATGAATTACTTGGAAAGCAAATGCATTATATAATTCATCATAGTACAAAAGATGGTAGGCCAATGGAACTTAATGATTGTAAAATATATCAATCATTAAGAAGTGGAAAAGGTGTAAAAGTTGATAATGAAGTCTTTTGGCGGATGGATGGAACTTGCTTTGATGTTGAATATAATTCTTATCCGCAATTTAAAGATGGGAAAATAGTTGGTGCGGTTGTCACCTTTGTTGACGTTACTGATAAGAAAAAATCCGAAGAGAAAATTCGCTATTTAAGTTACTATGATTCTTTGACAGGATTATATAATCGAAATGCATTTAAAGAAAAATTAGAAGAATTAGATTGTGAAGAAAATCTCCCTTTAACAATCATTTTCGGTGATGTTAATGGCTTGAAATTAACAAATGATATTTTTGGTCATACTGCTGGTGATAATTTATTGAAAAAAACAGCCGAAATATTGAAGAAAGTATTACGAGAAAAAGATATTATTTCCCGATATGCAGGTGATGAATTTGTTATTGCTTTACCAAATACAACTGAAAGTGAAGCGGAAATGATTGTTCAAAAGATTAGAGGAGAATTTGCTCTTGAAGATACGATTGCGATGATGGCAAGTATTTCCCTTGGATATGAAACCAAAACGATGATGAGTGAAAATATCATTCAGACAATCGATGGTGCGGAAGCTTGGATGTATAAGGATAAAATGGATAAACGAAAGACAACAAATATTGAAACGATTAATAAAATTTTAACTTTATTACATAAACGTAGTCCGCAAGAAAAAGTACATTCATTAAATGTTAGTTTATTATGCTATGATTTAGCAATCGCGATGGGAAAATCAGAAACCGAAATTCGCAAATGTAAAGATGCGGGATATTTCCATGACATTGGTAAAATTGTCGTCGATCCGGAATTATTAAATTATAGGGGACAATTGAGTGATGAGCAACATAAAATATTAGAACAACATACAGTTGTCGGATATCGGATTTTAAATTTATTTGATGAAACGCTCGATTTAGCAGAAGGTGTTTTATATCACCATGAAAAATGGAATGGACAAGGATATCCAAAAGGATTAAAAGGTGAAGAAATTCCAGAACTAGCAAGATTAATCAAGGTTGTTGAAAACTATGATTTTCTGGTTAATCGGAAAAATTATCTTGTTGAAGATGCATTAGCTGTATTAATAGAAGAAGCAGGAATTAATTATGATCCGTATATTGTTGATGTGTTTGTGAAAATGATAAAAGAAAAAAATCGTTATAAGAATTTTGAATAAACAACTACTAACAAGTAGTTGTTTATTATTAACAAGTAATGGAATTTCTTTCCCAATTACTATAATTATGTTATAATATGTATGAAAGGAGAAGTATTGTGTTTAATCAAAAAGAATTACTAATTTTTTCTCAATATCATACTAATGGCATTGAAATGCGTGGTATTTGGCATATGCCAAATAGTTTATCAAAAGTTGGCTATGATGAAACGACTCTTGAAGGGGTATGTAAATTATTAGACAAAATAAAGGATGCAGGATATAATACAATTCTTATTGAAACAGTCAATGCTTATACTGTTTATCCTTCAAAAACTTCGACTGTTCGTCATGATTTAGATTTTTCTGATAATCGCTATGGAGATACATATCAGAACGATTATTTAAAATGTTTCATTGGTGAAGCACATAAACGAGGAATAAAAGTTCATGCGTGGACAACAACAATGCGAGCAGGAAGATTTTCCAATACTCTTGAAGAATCATTACCGAAAGCAATAAAACCAGAATGGCTTGCTCGTGGATATCATAATGAATATGGCCTTAATGGTCGTTATGGGGAATTAATGTGGCTCGATGCAAGTAATCCTGAAGTGATTTCATATTTATTAAATCAGTATGAAGAATTAATCTTAAATTATGATTTAGATGGCATTGAACTAGATGCTATTCGTTATCCTATATCAAATTTATATAGAACTTATGATGAAGCAAGTATCAGTGATTTTGGATATACGAAAATGGCAATCGATAGTTTTAAAGAAAAATATCATTATGATGGCGATTTGAAAAAAGAAATTATTGATAATGAAAAATTAAAAAATGATTGGATTGAATTCCGTCGCGATTTAATAACCAATATTGTACACAAGATTGTAAAACTCATTTTACGATTAAAACCAGAAATGCCAATTTCTGCTGCTGTATTTGTTAATTATCAAAATGCAGTAAAAGAAGTTTGTCAAGATTGGAAATTATGGGTTGAAAAAGGATGGCTCGATTTTGTTTCACCAATGGCTTATTCCACTGACAATGAAGTAGTTAAGAAATCTTATCAAGAGACAGAAAATTATTGCAAGAATATTTGCTTTAATTTACAAGGTATTGCCACAATTATCGAAGGTGGTGATTATTTAAGTCATTTCTCCCAAATGGATTTAATTAATCAAGATTTAGGTTTAGGTAGTATTTTATTTTCGATTCGTCAATTTCTTCAAGATGAAAAGACTTATGAAATGGTGAAATATGTTTATAATACATTCCCTGCAATTAGTCCGATTTCCAAGTTAGAAGAAATATTTGCTTTTCAAAAAGGATTATTAAAATCACTATTACCAGAAGAATATCATCCATATTTACAAGAATTTACTGAAAATAATCTTTATGATTTAGATCATAATTTAAGGATATTAAATAATGAAAAAGTAAATAATATTATTAAAGCTTTAATTAAAACTGTTGAAATTCAAAAGACACGAAAAAATATTCGTCAAAAATTAATTAAAACTTTGTAAAAAAAGAGATTGCTACTATGAAAATATAGTAGCATTTTTCTTCAAAAAATGAAATTTTTTCAAATTGACACTCCTTTTTAACTATGCTAGAATGAGGTAACGAGGTGATATTATCAAAGTTTTATGCATCGATTTAAAAAGTTTTTATGCTTCGGTCGAATGTGTCTTGCGAGGACTCGATCCTTTTACAACCGATTTAGTTGTTTCTGATAAATCAAGAGGACTAGGATCAGTTGTCTTGGCAGTAACACCACATTTGAAAAGTTTTGGTGTTAAGTCACGGTGTCGTGTATATGAATTACCCCAAGATCGCGATATCATTTATGCAAAACCCCGAATGAAAAAGTATATTGAATATTCTTGTAAGATTTATGAAATCTACTTACGCTATGTCGATCGCCAAGATATTCATATTTATAGCATTGATGAAGCTTTTTTAGATATTACTCATTATTTAAATTACTATCAATTAACAGCTAAAGAATTAGCAATGAAGATCCTTGCTGATATTTATCAAGAAACGAAAATTACAGCAACTTGTGGGATTGGGGAAAATATGTTTCTTGCGAAAGTTGCTTTAGATTGCTTAGCAAAACATCATGAAAATAATATCGCCTATTTAAGTCAAGAATTATTTTATAAATATATATGGGATATACAACCTTTAACTGAAATTTGGGGAATTGGGGATAAAATTGCTAAACGCCTTAGCAAAATGAATATTCATACCTTACGAGAATTAGCGCAAACTCCTCTTGAAAAATTAGAAAAAGAATTTGGGGTAATTGGACATGAATTACATCAACATGCCCACGGAATTGATGATTCGGTTGTTAGTGAAGTTCGTAATTATAAGCCCCAAGACAAATCTTTTGGTTATGGGCAAGTATTTTACAGTGATTATAATTATCACGACTTGTATACAATTTTAATGGAAAATATTGATGAAATTGCAACCGAATTAATTTTGAAAAAATTAACATGTCAATTAATTAGTTTGGGTATTGGTTATTCAAGAGAAATAGGTGGTGGATTTTCTCGTCAAATGACTTTACCTATAAAAACAAACAGTCGCGAAAAATTACGCGAAGCATTTCATAAGTTATATTTTGATAATATCAAGGATTTACCAATTCGTCGTTTGAGTATTCGTGTCGGTAAGCTTGAACATGAAGATTTTGTACAAACGGACCTTTTTACAGATAATCAAAAAAAGGAACACGATTTAATTAAAGCTATCGGCGAAATTAAAAACAAATTTGGGAAAAGTAGTATTAATATGGCAATTAGTTACACCGAAAAAGCAACAAAAATTAAAAGGAATTTGTTAATTGGAGGTCATAATGCCGAATAAACGTCAAGGAAAGTGGCAACCTTTTGATGCCTTAGCAGGTCATAAAGAAGCATTACGAAGAGTGGAAAAGGAATTTGATAAATGTCCTCGACCAATCCTCTCTGAAGATGAACTCGAACAATTAAACTATAAAATTAGAAACATCAATTGCAAAGATGTAATTATCAAACACTATCATCAAGGTTTTTTTAAAGAAGTAGAAGGAGAAATAAAAAAAATCGATGAAATTAAACGAGAATTAATTATTAATAATGAACGTATTAAGTTGTGTAATATTGTTGAAATCAGTGAAAAGGCATAAGCGGTTAAGCTTATGCCTGTTTAATTTGGCCTTTCAATAAGTGTTGTAAAAATGAAACGATGAACATGGCCGTCATCAAATGATGTATCTCCACAAACAGGATGAACATGACGTCCAAATCCAACGTCAATAGCTGGCCCAGTATATAAATTTAAACGATGAAAATGATCTGTACTATCTGTCCTTGTATTAATTTGATGGACATGGCTATTATGATATGGAATTGCAGGACCCGTTATCCCAGCAAAGCGATGATTATGTGGATCATCTCTTCTTTCCGCAATCTTTGTGCTCCCTAAAAATTCATGGACATGTTGATTGCGATATGGGATAATACGACAGCAATTGTTTTCATAATTATACATATGAATCCCCCTTTCAATACATAATATGTTATTGGCTTGATAGTGTAAATGGTAAATGTGGAAGAAAGTTTTTTTATTGAATATTAAGGTTTGATGTGTTATAATATATATTCAAGGAGGGATATTATGGCACATAATCATCATCATGATAGTAAAAATATCGGGGTTGCTTTTGGCTTAAATTTATTGTTTTCGATTATCGAAGCAATAGGTGGATTTATAACAAATAGCTATGCAATTATTTCCGATTCCTTGCATGATTTTAATGATTCGTTATCATTAGGAGTATCATGGTATTTAGAAAAATTATCCAAACGTAAACCTGATCAACAATATAC
>DATCKF010000043.1:0-2519 GCA_036562395.1 Bacilli bacterium | reverse complement strand
AGTGTTGTATATATTCGAAATGATCATAATTATGGAATAATTGAAGGGATATATGAGGGCGAGTAAATCGCCCTTTTAAAAAAGCCATCAGATGATGGCTAGTTTTTTAAATATAACTCGTTTACTTTATCCCAGTTGATTATATTGAAAAAGGCTTTAATATAATCATTGCGACGGTTTTGATAATTTAAATAATATGCATGTTCCCAAACATCAAGTGCAAGAATAATTTTTCCCTCTTTTAAAGGTGTATCTTGATTGGCTGTTGAAAGGATTTTTAATTTGCCATTCTTGACAATCAGCCAAGCCCATCCTGAGCCAAAGCGATTTAAGGCAACTTTTGTAAACTCATCTTGAAAGTTTTCAAGGCTTGAAAATTGTTTTTTGATTGCATTTATTATGTCATTATCTGGGAGTTCTTTTTTCGGACCAAGTATTTCCCAAAAAAGGCTATGATTATAATGCCCTCCTCCATTATTAATAACTGTGCTTTTTATTTCTTCAGGTAAATCTTCCAGTAATAAAGACTCTAAACTTTTCTTCTGTAATTCTGGATAGTTTTCTAAAGCAGAATTTAATTTATCAATATATGCTTGATGATGTTTTTGATGATGAATCATCATTGTCATTTCATCAATATATGGTTCTAATTCATGATATTGATATGGTAAATTTGGTAAATAATATTTCATAATTTCCTCCTTACACTTGTATTTTATCATGTTTATAGAATTATGCAATTGATATGCTTTATAAAGTTAGCAAATGCTAACTAAATATTTTTGTGATTAGACTTGTAAAAAAGGGCTAAAAATGGTATTATATAAATAGTATTTGAAAGGATGTGTTGTTATGTTAAAAGGATTGTTTGATCCTGGATATAAAGAGTTAAAAAAGGCAATGAAAATTGCTGATCAAATAGATGCATTACAAAGTGATTATCAAAAATTAACTGATGATGAATTAAAAGGTAAGACTGCGGAATTTCGCAATCGTTTAAAAAATGGTGAAACCTTGGATGATATTTTAGTAGAAGCGTTTGCGACAGTTCGCGAAGCCGCCACTAGAGTTTTACAGATGACACCTTTCAAAGTACAACTCATGGGTGCGATAGCGATGCACCATGGGAATATTGCGGAAATGAAGACAGGTGAAGGTAAAACATTAACCTCAACACTTGTAGCATATTTAAATGCTTTACCTGGTGATGGTGTTCATATTGTTACTGTCAATGAATATCTTGCCAGTCGTGACGCGGAATGGATGGGGGCATTATTCCGATGGTTAGGTTTAACGGTTGGATTAAATTTACGTGAATTAACAAAAGAAGAAAAGAAAGCTGCATATAATTGTGATATCACCTATTCAACAAACAACGAATTAGGATTTGATTACTTACGAGATCATATGGTCTTGTATAAAGAAGATATTGTTCAAAGACCATTAAACTTTGCAATCGTGGATGAGGTTGACTCTATTTTAATCGATGAAGCAAGAACTCCATTAATTATTTCCGGCGGTGCGAAAAATACCGGAAATCTGTATCAACAAGCCGATCTTTTTGTTAAGAGATTAAAAGAAGATGTTGATTATGAAATTGATATTAAAAGTCGAGTTGTTGTTTTAACGGATGAAGGAATCAGTAAAGCTGAAAAGTTCTTTAGTTTGGATAACCTTTATGATTTAGCTCATGTATCTTTGTTACACCATATTAATAATGCTTTACGAGCAAATTATATCATGACCAAAGATATTGATTATGTTGTTCAAGATAATAAAGTTATTATCGTTGACCAATTTACTGGACGATTGATGCATGGTCGTCAATTTAGTGAAGGGTTACATCAAGCTCTTGAAGCTAAGGAACACGTTGAAATAAAGAAGGAAACAAGAACTGTTGCAACAATCACTTTCCAAAATTATTTCCGTATGTATAAGAAGTTAGCGGGAATGACAGGTACTGCTAAAACTGAAGAAGAAGAGTTTAGAAATATATATAATATGTTTGTTGTTGAAATACCAACAAATAAACCAGTAATTCGTTATGATGCTCCTGACTCAATGTTTGTTACGCAAAAAGCTAAATTTGAAGCAATTGCTAATGATATTAAACAACGTCATGAAAAAGGGCAACCTGTTTTAGTTGGTACAATTGCTATTGAAACAAGTGAATACTTATCAGAATTATTAAAGAAAAGAGGTATTCCTCACAATGTTTTAAATGCTAAGCAACATGAACGTGAAGCAGAAATAATTGCGAAAGCTGGGGAAAAAGGTGCCGTTACTATCGCAACAAACATGGCTGGTCGTGGTACCGATATTAAACTTGGACCTGGAGTTGTTGAGTTGGGTGGGCTTGCTGTTATTGGTACAGAAAGACATGAATCGCGAAGAATCGATAATCAGTTAAGAGGACGATCTGGTCGTCAAGGTGACCCAGGATATTCGAAGTTCTATTTGTCTGCTGAAGATGATTTAATGCGTCGTTTCGGTAGTGAACGATTCAAAATGATGTTATC
>DATCKF010000040.1:0-27879 GCA_036562395.1 Bacilli bacterium | reverse complement strand
TTACACCTCTAATACTCCCCATAATAATGGTGGCTATTGATTTTTAAAAGACGTTTTGTTCCATCAATTACAGCTGTAATTGGTGAAGTTGCAACCTCTACTTTCACTCCTGTAATATCTTCGAAGTATTCTTTAATACCTTTAATTAAAGCTCCTCCTCCAGTTACAAGAATGCCAGTATCAACTAAGTCACCTGATAATTCTGGTGGTGTCGATTCTAAAGTTGCAATTAATGTTGATTTTATTGTTTCAAAACAACTTAATAAAATTGATCGAATCTCATGAGCTTCAATAACAACCATTTTTGGTAAACCTGTTACTAAATCTCGACCCATCGCATTATAAGTAACTACGTTTCCTTCTTCATCTTCAGGATAATCACCAGTTAAAGATGCTAGATGAATTTTAATTCTTTCAGCGGTTTGAGGTCCAATTTCGAGTTTGTGTTTTTCTTTTACATAATTTGTAATTTGACGATCAAACTCGTCGCCTGCTACTTTTGTTGAACGACCAAGAACAACATCACCAAGTGCTAAAACACCAAAATCAGTTGTTCCACCACCAATGTCAACAACTAAATGTCCTAATGGCACGAAGATATCAATTCCACCACCAATTGCAGCGGCTTTAATTTCTTCTTCGATGCGCATGTCATCAACACCTAATTCTTGACCTAACTTAATCATCGCTTGCTTTTCAGTTTCAGTAATTCCTGAAGGTACACACATCAACAATCGATTGATCTTTGAATCACTATCACCAAACAATTTTTCGAAAGTGTAAAGTAAGATCTCACGAATCATTTCCACATCCGAAATCACTCCGCCTTGCAAAGGTCGAACTACTTCAACCTTATCATGAACTTTACCAACTAATTGCGCAGCTTCATAACCAACAGCAACGACTTTCTTGGTTGCTTTGTCAACAGCAATGATCGAGGGTTCATTGAAGACAGTTCCTCGACCTTCAACATAAATGAGAAGGCTAGAAGTACCTAAGTCTACTCCGACATTCATTCTGCCCTTCTGCTGTCTGTTGTCATTCATACTATCCTCCTTAAAAGATTTTTTGTGCAAAACAAAAAACTCCCTTATTCAAAGGAGCGTTCCTGGCAATATTTAAGATATCACAAAAAAATATGCGAGCAGGCATAAGGTGTCAAATGATAATCTTTTAAATAAATATTGCGGCCCAGCCAGCATAGATTTCTCCTTAGCTCTGTGACTTTGCGTTCTAATCGTTTCCGAGTAGTTGCCCTTTGAATATTTATTTTACACACTTAAATTCTAACATAATGAAAATAAAATTGCAAGTATTTTTTTGTAAATTTTCTCAATTTTTTGAGAAATTATAAAAGAATATGTCGAAGTAAAAAGAAAAAACAGACATTTACGTCTGTTCTTTGTATTTTTATTTACTGTTAAAACACTCTTTTGAATAGAAATTCTTTAATCTTTCCAAAATTTGAACGCTTTTTAGGCCTTACTTCACGATATTGTAAGTCCCTTAATAACGTTTCATATGCATCAATTGCTTGATTTATCAGTTGAGAAAGACTACGAACTTCACGGTTATTCATCTTTCACACCTCCATTATAAAAGAGGACAGCTATCCTCTTTAGGCAATTAGAACCAAGCAGCTCCAACAATTACTAGTAGGATAAAGAGCACAAGTACAAAAGCAAAGTTGTTTCCTCTTCTAAAACCATATAATGTATTATCGCAACATGGATTAATATTACCGCATTGATTTACTGTTGTCATAACTATTCCTCCTTTCAATATATATTATGAAAAATTCTAAAGATTGACATTACAAATTGCTATGTACAAACATATAGAAATTAATAGGTTGTATACATAATTGTATTTTTTAGTCATATATTTTTATAGATAGGAGGATTCGATTATGAAAAATACAAAAACGAGAGCAATAGTCAATTATAACTATAGTTTAGGTGATATGATTGTTCAAGGAAGGACAAATTCTAATGCGGTAAATCCGACGATTCGTGAAGTATTGGTCAAAATTAAACGGTTTGCTGATACCCAATTTTTTAAACCTGGTGATATTGTAACATATAATATCATCTTAACTAATGAAGGTAATTATCCAGCAGAGGAAGTAATCGTTCACGAAGATATCAATCGTCAAAAGCTTGTTGATGGATCAGTAAAATTATCTTGTATTGAATCAGCACAACCTTTTAAATTTATCAAACGGGATAATCAATTGGAATTTATTATTTCCAATCTGCAACCACATCGCAGTTTATATATAACATATCAAACTGTAGTTGATGAATATGAAGAAGAATATGATAATTTAACATCAACTTCAACAGTTACAGTTGATAATAATAACACATTAAAAACTGATCCTGTTGTTTTAACAAAGAAATTTGCAAAGATTCTATGTGATATTGAAGAAATTGATGTCGTTTATCCAAATAAACCATATGATTATAAAATTAATCTTGAAAACATCGGTAATGAAGTGGCAACGGATGTTGAAGTTAAAACGTTACTTCCTGATGATTACGAAATAGAAAAAGTTTTAATTGATGACGAAGAACAGAACATTTATGTTGTTGATGATAATATCTTAAAATTGATTGTTGATAAAGTCGAACCACATAAGAAAAAGCAAATAAAAATCGTAGGATTAATAAAAAGATAGAGACCATTAAGGTCTCTTTTACCATTTCACGCTATAATTCCAACTGACATATACACCGACGATTAAAAAAGCAAACAATAATAAAAGCGATATAACAGTTAAAATTGTAAATAAATTAAACTTATAACCTTTTTTCCGAAGGATGTAAATCGCATAAAGATTATATAAGCAAATTAAAATAATCACACTAAAAATAATAATTTTTCCTGTTAATTTTAAGGCATCAATAAAACTAATCATTGCAAATAAGAGTAAAATGATTTTACTTACAAAAGGGATGATGGCATATATACTATTATCACCGATATCGAATCGATAATAGAAATAGATTTGTGATAGAGTTAATAAAAGGGGAACAATCATATATCCACTATAAAAAATATAAGTAAAATAACGATATTCTTTTTCAGATTTATTGATAATAATGATTACAAATAAACTAATAATTGTAATTGCCCAGATTATTGTTTGCACTATATGATATTTTTTCTTTAAATCCATTTATACACCTGCAAAAGTTTTTCTAACTTCTTTTAATTTCGATATGATTTTTAATTTATATGGACATCTTGTTTCACATTTTCCGCATTCAATACAAGCATCTGGTTTGACACTTAATGTTTGATAGCGAGAAATGGCCCATTCTTTTAAATTATAACGTTTATAATAACCTTCAAAAAGAAATGCTCCGGGAATATTAATACCTACGGTACAAGGTAAGCAATACCCACATCTTCGACAAAAATCTTCTGAAAGCTCACTTCGAACTTTTTCGATATAATTATAATCTGCTTCTGTTAAAGTGAAATCTTTTACGCTTGCATTTATTTTAACCTCTTCGACGCTTGCCATACCTGGAATTGCAACACTAACATGAGGATTGTTTAAAATATATTTTATGGCAACTTTTCCATTATCAATTGCGCCACCTGCTAATGGTTTCATAGTGATAACTCCATAATCTTTAACATTAGCTTTTTTAAATAACGTTTCCGCTTTTGTTTCCAAAAAATTATACGGAAATTGGATTGTTTCAAATGGCAAATCTTGATCTAGTAATTGATCTAAAAATTCATAACTATGACTCGTAATTCCTAAATGTCTGATTTTACCTTCTTCTTTAGCTTCAAGTAGCGCTTTAATTGCACCACTAATATCTTCACCTAATTGGACATTATGGCATTGATATAAATCAAGGTAATTTGTCTTTAAATTGTGTAAACTTATTTCGATATCTTTTTTCATTGTTTCATAAGTTCTTGCCATTGATTTTGAAGCAATGATAAATTTATCCCTTACTCCGATTAATGCTTCCCCTAAATATTCTTCACTAATTGTGTAACCTCTAGCAGTATCGATAAAATTAATTCCTTGATTAATCAATTCTTTAATAATATCTTTAACGGTCTCTTTATCAACGCGTTGAATGGGAATTCCCCCAAATCCTACTTCATTTATTACCAAATCAGTTTTTCCTAGTCTTCTCATTTATTTCACCTCTAAAAATAATTATTATCTTCACATATAAATGTCTTAAGTGTACGCGGATGAATAAATTCAACCTTTTGAAAATGAAGCATTAAGCGTTCATCTTCACCTTTGCCATATAGTTTATCGCCAATAAGGGGATGATTAATACTAGCCATATGAACTCTTATTTGATGACGTCTGCCCCCAACAATTTGCACTTTTACTTTGCTTATCGGACCATTTTCTAGAACTTGATAAATCGTTTTAGCTTCTTTACCAGTAGTACTAATACGCATTTTATTCTCATGGCGGTCTTTACCAATCTTATAATCAATTGTTCCCTTTAATTTCACAAATGCATTATGACATAAACAAATATATTCTTTTTTCATTTGATGACTAGCAATTAAATTATCTAAATAACTTAATGCCAATGGATTTTTCGCAAACACTACCATTCCACTAGTTTCATAGTCTAGTCTGTGAATATGCCGAGGGCAATATTCTTCATTTTGATAATGAAAGCTGATGCGATTAGCAAGTGTATCAATACTATTACCATCAGAATGGACAAGAATATTCGGTTCTTTATGGATGATTAAAAGATCATCATCTTCATATATAATATCAATTTTCCCTTTATATTGTGGTATCTTTTTATGATCTTGAAAGTCAATATATAGAATATCATTTATTTGCAACTTGCAATTTAAATCCACTTCTTGATCATTGACAAATATTTTTTTGCCTTTTGCAAGTTGGGATACTGTCTGCTTTGATAAATGATAAAAGTTAAAAAAAGATTCTAAGGTTTGATTAGAAAAATTATGATCAATTTGCAAATACATTATTTCACCATTTCTAAAATCATCTCTTCAGTTAAAATTTTGATATTAATTCCTTGCTTTATTAATAACTCTACTTGTTCTAACTTTTCTCCATCATACCCATTTAACATCACAAAATAATCACATTTATTACTTACTTTCGTATCAATATATCCACCATTTTCAATAACTTTATAAAGAAACTCTTTTTTCTTCATTTGTTTGGGATTACCTGAGATTACTAACAACTTGTCTTTTAATGAATCGCCGCAAATCTTGATCCCTTTGCGATATCGATTTGGTAGTTTGAAAGTATTATAATAATTATCCGGACCCAAATATCCAAATTTCAAAGATAAATTTTGATATAATTCACATACATCATATACTTGATACATTTTTAATCCAGCATTGATGATATCAACACATACTCTAGCATCATTTAAAGCATGATGATGATTAAACTCAATTCCTAAATATTTCGCAACTGTATCTAATTTATGATTAGGAAGTTCTCGATCATTCCATAATCCCCTGGCAATTTTAACTGTACAGCCAAAATGAAAAGTTGGTTTTGAAATTTTATATTTTTCAAATAAACATTTTAAAACAGTAAAATCAAAACTCGCATTATGGCTAAAAACAATCGTGTTATCAAAATAGATTTTAATTTCATCCCATAACTCTTGAAAATTTGGAGCGTCTTTTACATCTTCTTCTTTGATGTTATGAATCATAATATTAAAAGGGGAGAAATATTCTTCAGGATTAATCAAATAATATTTCTCGAAAACAATCTTTTTATTTTCTACACCGCAAATCCCAATACTACAAGCACTTGTTAGCATCTCATTGGCTGTTTCAAAATCGATTGTATAATAATCCATTTTCACCCCTTCTTTCTTGCATATATCAAGTCTTTTTTCATATATTGTAATGAAGGACCTAAACATAAGCTTTTGTTTTCATAATTGGCATACCCATAAGGTCCTTCTTTTTATTTTAAATAATCTTTTAAATACTTAGCAACAAAATAAAATCCTAAATCAGTTAAATGTGTTGTATCAACCGTTTCATCATAATTAAATTCTTTTAACATCTCTTTGCCATCAATAAATGTAAGATTATTAAATTGCTTTTGAAATTCAAAATTGATATCAAATGCTGATTTTAAATCAGGATATAATAATACTTGCGGATGAGGAAAATGTGATATCAAAATAATCTTTTCATCCTTTAATATATCTAAAAACTTCGGTAATTTTTCTTGTAAAGATTTAGTTGTATTATTAGCTTCAACTTCTAATATTAAATATTTTTTGGGAATTGATTTAAGAATATACGCCATTTCTTCTTCTAAATGGGCACTTCCTGAAAAACCAAGATTGATAAATTCATAATTTGTCATTCTATCTAAAATATTGGAATAACTCATTCCTGGTCTTGTTGCACAACCTCCTTGTGAAATTGATGTTCCATAAATAACAATCTTTTCTTGTTGCGGTTTATAAAATTTTAGATTTGCATCATTATTAATTCCAATCTTTGCTTCGTTTACCCCGATATATAAAGGAAAATATAGGCGGAATGTTTTTTCGGTTTCATCTAAATTATTTAATAATGTAACTTCATAACTTTTTTGATTGATTTTGGTTGTGGCAACAAAGACAAATTTATCTTCATATAGATAATATAAATCAAAACCAATTTGCCCAATTGCTGTCATATGTGACATATAACTAACATTATCAACTTCAGCTTTAATCTTTATTACTTTGGCATTTGTTTTAAAAGTAATATTAACTCCACTTGGATGTTTCTGTAAATAACGAACATTTTCACTAACAAAATGATTTTTATCTAAGCGTGAAAAATTATTTGAAAATGCGAGTCCCCTTAAATATTGATTATTTAAATCAATCCATTTTACTTCATCAACTGAATTCGTACTATCTTTCATATTTTTATCAATTTCTTTTATCATAATTTCACCATCTACATTATACATTAATTCTTTGCTTTTGCAATCATCTTTGTCTTTATTTTTCCTTATTCATATGGTAAAATAAAAATATAGGAGAGGTTAATAATGAAAAAATTGCTTTTAATCGGATTACTTTTAATCCTAGCTGGATGTGGATCCAAAAATAATAACAATACCCCAACCAAAACATTAGAAGATTTGCTTAATGAAATAAATCTTCCCGAAGAAGTAAACGAAGATTTAACATTACCTGATAAATATGATTTAAATGGTGAAGAGGTTCTTGCCATTTGGAATAGTAGTGATGAAAATATTATTAGTTCCGAAGGAGTTATCAAACAAGGGTTTGAAAATCAAACCGTTACCTTAACATTAACACTTACATCAACAAATGATTATAAGACTAAAGAATTTACAATTACTGTTTTAGCTTTAGATATTGAGTCATTTTTAGAAAGTGCTATTGATATCCTTAATATCCCCCTTTCAACAAGCTCCAATCTTACCCTTCCGAAATATGTGACGTATGAAGGAAAAAGAGTAAACTTAACATATACATCAAATAATCAATCTGCCTTAACTAATGATGGAAAAGTAGGCTTAATTCCTAATAATACGGATATTGAATTAACTGTAACTGCAACCATTACTGAAGGAACATATAATAAAAAAATTCCAATTACAATCATTGCTTTATCAAAAGCTGAACAAGTTGAATATGTCTTTAATCATATTGAGATTGCAACAAATATTGCAAACAACATCAATTTACCAACCACGTTTGCCTTTAATATGACTGGCACTTGGGAATCAAATAATCATGATGTTTTACTTGATAACGGAACGATAGCTCAAGGTTTTAGTGGTCGTGCAGAAATCAAATTAACATTAACATTAAACACAGGGGATAGGAGGGAATTTACTGTGATCGTATCAAAAAATAACCATTTAATCTTAGATCGCACTTTCTTAGGCGAAAAGGAAAATCTTGAAATAAAGAATGGATTACTCGTCTTAACTAATGAAGCTACTAGTGGAACATATGAAAGTGAAGTTTATGAAACGCTTGGCTTTACAGAAGCAGTAGCATCATGGGCAGCAACCTCATCAACAACTGCAACATGTGAATTATTTATTCGTGTCAGAGTTGATAATAATTGGAGCAAGTATTTTTCATATGGAGAATGGGGATTAGGATTACAAAATAGAGCTGTAAATCAAGAAGATAATATTGCAAAGTTAACAACTGATGAGATAATTGTGAAAAATAATAAAAAAGCATCTGCTTTACAATTTAAAATTATTTTAAAAAGAACTAATACTACTACTGAAACACCAAAAGTAACATTACTTGCTAGTGCTTTAAATATTCCTAATTATAGTTATCCTGTAAATATCGATAATATCAGTAGAACTCGTGATTATGATGTTCCAAAACTTAATCAAAATGTTGTTCCAGAAATTGGTGACATTATTTGTAGTGCTACATCATCAACAATGCTTCTTAAGTTTAAAGGTCATAATTTCTCAAGTTATGATAATTATGAACATCGCTATATTGCTGGGCTTGTAAAGGATTATGAGCATAATATCTATGGTAACTGGGTCTATAATACCGTTGGTATGAGCGCCTTTGGTGAAGTAAGTTATGTTAAGAGAATGTATTCATATCAAGAATTATTATATCATTTAGATACTGTAGGACCAATTGCTGCCTCTGTAAAGGGAACAATGATTGGGGAAATCGGAAGAACTTGGACGACATCGGGACATTTAATTGTTGTCCGTGGATATCGTATTGAGAATAATGAAATTTATATTCTTGCAAATGATCCAAACATGCCAAATGTTTATGAAGAGTATAAATTAAATAATTTCCTTAATGTATGGCGTAATATCGCCTATGTTATTGAATAAAATAAAGAGCTACTTTATTGTAGCTCTTTTACTTTACAAACTTCTTCCAACCCGATGATATATATCCACCTTGTAATGTTGATAAATCATTGGATACTACCAATGCTTTCACGTCAATACCTTTGATAATATTTATTAAATGATCTTGATTTTTGCGTTTTGCATAAACCATGATTACTAGTCTTTCATCATCTTTTCCTTGAGCCTTAACCGTTGTTACTCCATATCCTAGATTTCTTAACTCCGCAACAATTAAAGCTCCAGTTACACTATTTGTGATTGTTTGAATTAAGACCATACCAAATGCTAAACGTGATTCTAATTTGGAACCAACAAAGACACCAAAAGCATAACCTAAACAGTAAATAATGCCTTTAAATGGTTCATCACTAATATTAGTGATAACTCGGGAAGCAACGAATACCCATAACGCAATCTCAAAGAAAGATAAAAATGAACCAATACGACGATACCCCTTATTGACAAGAATGATTCTTAATGTTCCTATCGATACTTCAATAATCCGCGAACAAAATATTATTAATAATTCCCACCACGGTGTCGCCGTAAAAAAATCCTTAATCACTTCCCACATATTACACTCTCCTAAAACATATGTATTATAACAAGTTTTAGGAAGATTTGCAAGCATATTTATTCGCTGAAAAGAACAGTTGAAAGATATCTTTCACCAGTATCAGGTAAGATTGCAACAATATTTTTACCTTTATTTTCAGGCTTTTCTGCTAGTAGTTTTGCAACATGTAAAGCTGCACCAGATGAAATTCCAACTAATAATCCTTCAACTTTCGCAACCTCACGGGAAGCAGCAAAAGCTTCTTCATTGGCAACAGTAATAATTTCATCATAGATATCTGTATTTAATGTTTTTGGAACAAACCCAGCACCAATTCCTTGAATTTTATGCGGTCCTGCAACCCCTTTTGTTAGTACTGGTGAATCAGCAGGTTCAATTCCAACAATTTTGATATTTGGATTTTGTTCTTTTAAATATTTTCCCGCACCTGAAATTGTTCCTCCAGTGCCAATACCACTAACGAAAATATCAATCTTTCCATCTAAATCTCGATAGATTTCCGGACCAGTCGTTTTATAATGAATATTAGGGTTTGCAGGATTTTCAAATTGACTAGGAACAAAAGCATCTAGGCTTTTTGCAATCTCCATTGCTTTCGCAATTGCTCCTTTCATACCCTCTGAACCTGGTGTTAAAACAATTTCAGCACCATATGCTTTCATCAAGTTTCTTCTTTCAACACTCATTGTCTCTGGCATAGTGAGAATAACACGATAGCCTCTGCTTGCTGCAACAGCAGCTAAACCAATTCCAGTATTTCCACTTGTCGGTTCAACAATCACCGAGTCTTTTTTTAATAAACCTTTTTCTTCCGCATCACTAATCATTGCATAAGCAATACGATCTTTTACACTTCCAGCAGGATTATAATATTCAACTTTTCCATAAATTTTGGCTTCTAAATTATGGATTTTTTGATAATTATTCAGTTCAACTAACGGTGTATTACCAATTAGTTCAGTAATATTATGATATACTCTCATATTTCCTCCTTATACATGCATTATATGCATGTAATTATTTTTGTCAATTAATTTGCATTAATCAACCTAAATTATTATATGAAAGTAATTTAATTATATTAACCCTACTTTCTTTTTTAATCCCATTAATATTACATACATAGCCCATGTATCTTGTTTACAATATTTCCTTAGATTTTCTTTTACTTTTTCAAGTTCTACTGGTAAAAGATTCTTAAAAGATGCATAAGCTGTTATGGCTTCAGTACCATTAGCAATCTCCATTCCTTGATATGTCAGATCTGAAAATAATGGGAGAACTTTTTTAATTGAATATGAACCATGTAATTTATTATTGTAATAATTAATGATGGCTGCATCTTCAATTGGAAATCCTAAATCCAAATAGAACTCTTTATTATTCATGATTAAATATAATAAATCAAACATATGTTTATTGATATTTTCTAGTTGATCTTTATATTGAGGAAATAATTTCATTAACTCTTTTATTCTTTCATATTCAAAATTTTTATTATAAACAATAACTGTTCCCCCATTTTTTAAGTCAATATCATTAATTAACTTCGAAACGAGTTCTATACGATGATCATCAAAATCACTAGCAAGGAAATCTTGATGATCTTTATCAAAATCACATTGACCAGGACTTTTTTCAATATGCAATGAATATTGAAAAAGGGATTGTTGATAAGGGTGCTCACCTTTAAATCTAGGCAAAGGGCTGTTAAATGATTCAAAATCAAGATAATATAAAGGATATTTTAAAGTATCAATTCCTCTTAATATTTTCGCAAAATGTATAAATTCAACATTATTATCATAACAATCACGTTGAATTACATTATTTTTACGATTCAACCATTTGCGAGGTATGGAATCAATTGTATAATAACCTTTATTGATTAAATCGAGTGGTTCAATACGATTATTTAATTCATCACGAAAACCATGATGAAGTCCTAAATATTCTAAAATTGAACCTTCATTTAATACTTTTTCCCAACAAATTTTATAAAATAAACATTGATCTTTTTTCTTTCGCCTACAAAATTCTCCTAATTGGTAATCATTTACTTTTAAGTCTTCAAGATATTTTTGTAAACGTCGATGATTAAACTTAATATCAATTAAACATTGACTTGTAACATCAGTTAAGTTAATAAATGTAACAATTTCTTGACCATTTTGATCAGGTTTATATGCCATTTTCCCATCAACATATTTTCCATCAAATGTATAATCACTGTTTAAAACCACTAAATAATATGTAAATTTTTTATTTTGATAAATATGAAACTGTTCACAACTTTTTTCAATAAAGTATCTTTCAATTGCAAGATCATAAACATATTTCCCACAATCTGAATAGCGATCAAATAATTTTTGATAATTACTAATGAACTTTTCATCACTCATTTCCACTTCATTAGAAATTTTCATAATGTTATCTTTACATTCAAAAATAGAATATTGACGATTTTTAATTACTGGTCCTAAAGTTTGAAACTTTTTTGAAGTTGTTGCTTTAACTTCAAAGACTCTGACTTCATCATCTGTTTCTTGAAAGCCATCCAGATAGCAATAATATTCATGATTATAATTATCAAAAAAGTTAAAACTCTTTTGCTTTTTCACATCAATATTGTGGATAATATTATTGCCAAATTTCCTTTTCGCAACTTCCATTGCATAGTCTTCTAATTGTTGATAATAAGGTAATAACGCTTCATGTTGGGGATCAGTAATATCTATTAAATCTTCACCGGTTTCTTCATCAAACATTAAATGTAATGTTTCTAAAATATCAAAATATTCATCGTTTGCGAATGGGGAAACATGAGTATTTAATTTTTTCATATAAATATCATCTAATGCACATACCCGTGGACAACGTGTATATTCTTTGAACATTGTTTTTGATATTCTCATTTCCATCTCTCCCTCAATTTTATTTTAACATTGATATCACTTATAATCAAGATTTTCTTTTTTTTTGCATTTTTTGTGATATAATACTTTTAAGTTAGGTGATGAAATGTTAAAAAGCGCTAAATTTAAAGAAGTGTTACATAAATTTATAAATTCAAATCCAAGTAATGGTGGGGTTGGACTATTCCAATTAGGACTTATGTATTTCTATGGTAATAGTTATCCTCAAGATATAAATAAAGGTATTAGCCTTATCGAACATGCTGGTACCATTTATCCATATGCTTATACCTTTTTAGGATTAGCATATTTAAATGGTGAGGTTGTTCAAAAGAATGAAAAGAAAGGTTTAACTTATTTACGAAAAGGACAACATGCTGGTGATAGTGAAGCATCCTTGCAATTATCAAATATCTATTTACATAGTAAATTATTGCCACAAAACAAAGATAAAGCTTTAAAACTTTTAGAAGAAGCAATAAAAAAAGGTCATCCTGAAGCCATGATGAACCTTGGGATTCTTTATTTAGGATCAACACTTGTTCCGATTAATTATCAAAAAGCCTTTCAATTATTTCAAGAAGCAGATCGATTAAATAACTTTAATGCAACTGCTTTTTTGGGGTTAATGTATGAGAAAGGGTATTTTGTTCAAAAGGACCTAGCTAAAGCCTTACGTTTATATTTAAAAGGAACATCTGGTAATAGTCCAATTGCCCATTATTTCTTAGGTAAATTATATCAAAGTGGAGAGTTTGTTCAAAAGAATATAAAAGAAGCGATGAGTCATTTTGAAATTGCTGCCGCTTACGGATATTCCGATGCTATTCATCGTTTAATAGATATCTATTTAGATGAAAACAGTCCAGAATGGAATGTATATTTCGGGCGTGCATATTTAGAAAAGCTCTTAGAGGAAGAAGATCCATTAGCTTATTATAAATATGGTAAATATTTATTATCGGGAATATATTATAAAAAGAATATTAAAAAAGGGCTTAAATATTTACGAGAAGCAGATATCAAAGAAGCATACTATTTATTAGGTAATACATATTATGAAGGACAAATCGTCAATCAAAATCTTGACTTAGCCCTTACTTATTACCTTAAAGGTTCAAGCCTTGGTTGTCCCCTTTCAAAATATAAAGCAGCGGAAATATTGATGGCAAAAAAAGAAAATGAAGATCATCTTCTTCTTATCAATCATGCAATTGCTTTAGGAAATTTAAATGCTTATTATCTTTTAGGTAAATGTTATCAATATGGAATCGGAGTAAGTCAAAATATTGACAAAGCAATATCATTTTACTTAATCGCAAGTAATGCAGATAGTTTTTATAATCTTGGTTTATTTTATATGAATAATGATAATAAAGATATAGATCTTGCTTTATATTATCTAGAAGAAAGTCATAAACTAGGAGGAATTGAAGCAAGTTATATCTTGGGGTCTTTATATTATCAAGGTCAAGATGTTCCACAAGATTCAAAAAAAGGTTTAACCTTACTAAAACATGCTTCATCTCATGGCTCAAAAGATGCCGCCTTAATGCTTGCAACAATTTCCTTTGATAGCAATGATGAAAAAAATGGGTTTAAATATTTAATTGATGCCATAAAACTTGGTTCATTTGAAGCAAAAACATTATATTTACAAAAAAAGCTAAGAAATTAGCTTTTTTATTTACCCTTAATATAAAAAAGAAGTGCTTTTTTATATCAGTAATCCACACTAAGTCTTAAGCACTTCTTTACTATATTATATTTATTTTATTTAAGAATATGACTAATTATTTAAATTAAATTGGGTTTTATACATTTGCGCATACAATCCATTCTTTGCAAGTAATTCATGATGATTTCCAGTTTCAATGATTTCACCATTTAAGATGACAATAATTTTATCCGCATTTTTAATAGTTTGCAAACGATGGGCAATTACAAAGGTTGTTCTTCCCTTCATTAAAATATCCATGCTTTTTTGAATTTGCGATTCAGTTCTCGTATCAACACTTGAAGTTGCTTCATCTAAGATTAAAATAGAAGGATTAGCAAGGATTGTTCTTGCAATTGATATTAGTTGACGTTCACCATGAGAAAAGTTTAATCCACCTTCTTTTACTTTCGTATCATATTTTTTAGGTAAACGTTCAATGATATCATGAACCTGAGCAAGTTTGGCAGCTTTGATTACTTCTTCTCTTGTCGCATCAGGTTTTCCATATTTGATATTTTCAAATACCGTACCTTTAAAAAGATATGTGGTTTGTAAAACAATTCCGACATGACGACGTAAAAAGCTTTTTGATAAATCATAAATGCTGACACCATCAATTAAAATATCTCCACTTTTTACATCATAAAAACGCGTTAAAAGATTAATAATTGTTGTCTTTCCACTTCCGGTTGGTCCAACAATGGCAACAGTTTCCCCACTTTTAACTTCAAAATTGATATTTTTTAATACTTCTAAATCTTTCTTATATTCAAAATAAACATTTTGAAATTTAACATTTCCTTTAATATCATCAAGGACATTTTGACTATCATTTTGATATTCATCTTTTTCATCCATGATTCGAAAGACACGTTCGCCACCAGCAATTGCAATCTGGATAACATTAAATATTTCCGCAAGACTATTAACCGGTCTTAATGATATTCTCGAGAAGTTTGTCATTGCTTGAATACTACCAATAGAAACGCCATATCGAATATTAAATAATGCCCCAAAAGCAACAATCAAAGCATATAAAATGTTATCAACTAGCCTAATTAATGGTATCATCATTCCCGCATATAAATTACCTTTAAAATTAGCTTTACGATATTCTTCGGTTACTAAAGCAAACTTCTTAATCATATTTTCTTCTTGATTATAAAGCTTTACTGCTTTTAAACCACTAATATCTTCCTCTAAAATTCCATTCATGCTTCCTAATTTTGCTTGTTGAGCGATGAAATGTTTTTGAGCACCCTTAGAAATGACAGTTGTGACAACAACCATTAAGGTTAAAACAATTAAGACGACTATTGATAATCGCCATGAAGTGATAATCATCAAAACAACTGCCCCAACAAGCGTAATAATCATAATTAGAAATTGCGGTAGAACTCGGGCAATTAAATTTAGAATCGTTTCCGTATCATTAGTAAACTTACTAATTAAATCTCCATGAGCTTGATTATCAATATAAGATATTGGTAATCTTGTTAAGTGGTGGAAAGCATCATTCCTTAATTCCTTCGTTGCAAATGATGCTGCTTTCGCAATCAAAAATGATTGTAAATAACTAAAGATTCCAACAATTAAAGTTGCGATAACCGTTGATACAACAATAATAAAGATAGCTGTTAAATCAGCATAAGTTACATTTAAATATTTATCAATAACATATTTTAATAAGATTGGTAAGGCAAGATTGAATGATGAAGTAATGATAATTGCGAAAGTTACAAATACCAAGACTCCTGGATGTTTTCGTAAATAAAACCAAATTCTTGATAATACTTTCTTTACTGTTTCTTTATTTAGTTTTTGAGGAGGTAAGAAACGACTTTGACCACGACGTCTAAAATTACTATTCATTCTTTACACCTCCAAATTGTGATTGATATATCTCTTGATATACAGAACTTGTTTTTAATAATTCTTCATGTTTTCCAAAGCCATCGATTGTTCCTGTATTACTTAAGACAATAATCTTATCACAATCAATAATTGAAGATATCTTTTGCGCAACTATAATAACTGTTGTATCTTTTATGGTTCGTAAATTATTTTTAATTTGCGCTTCAGTATTAGCATCAACAGCACTTGTTGAATCATCAAGAATTAAGATTTTTGGTTTTCGTACTAAAGCTCGAGCTAGTGATAATCTTTGTTTTTGACCACCAGATAAGCTTGTTCCCCGTTGCGTAATCAAAGTATCAAATTTATTTGGAGTTGATTCGATAAATTCATAAGCAGCTGAAAGTCGACTCGCTTCTTCCATTTCTTCAATAGTCGCATCATTTTTTCCTTGACGGATATTATCACCAATCGTTCCTTCGAAAATGATTGCTTCTTGAGTAACAAAAGAGATCTGGTGACGTAAGCAATCTAAATCAATATCACGTACATCAATACCATCAATTAATACTTCCCCACGATATACATCATATAGACGAGGAATCAGTTGTACTAATGATGTTTTTCCGCTACCAGTGGACCCAATTACACCAATCATTTCTCCATAGTTTATTTTAAGTGTAATATCTTTTAAGGTAATGCCATCTTGCTCACCTTCTTCATCAGCGTAAGCAAAATCAACATGATTAAATTCAATATCACCTTTAATATCAACTATTTTCGCATTCGGATCATTTACAATATCAATTTGCATTGTTAAAACATTGTCAATACGTTCAGCACTAATCAGTGCTCGTGATAACATTACCGAAACATTTGTTAGAATCATTAATGAGCCGATTATTTGTTGAACATATTGAATATATGTCATCACAGTCCCAACCATCTTTGTATTCCCTTTATTTAATAACAATGCACTTATGTATACAATAATGGCAATAGCAAAGTTACTAATAATCATAATCACAGGATCTAATGATGCCATAATCCGATTGGCATTAATGATTGCTTGATGATAATCTTCAGTCACTTCTTCATATTTTTGTTGTTCATATGCTTCCGTAACAAAAGCTTTAATTTCTCGAGCCCCAGCAATTGATTCTTCCAACTTTGAATTTAAATTATCAATTTTAAGTTGTAGTAATCGAAATCTTGGGGTTGCCTTACGAAAGATGAAAAACAAAGAAATTGTTAATGTTGGAACTAAAATTAATATGACAAGAAAAATATTTGCATTTGTAAATAATGCCATCACGATTGCTCCGATTAAAGTTAGAGGAGCTCTAATAATGACACGAAAACTCATTCGGATAATATTTTGAACTTGAACCGTATCATTGGAAACTATCGTTAATAATTTTCCGGTTGTAATTTTATCAACATTCATTAATGATAACTTTTGAATTTTTTTGAATAATTCAACAGTCATTTCGGTTGCAATATTTACAGAAAGATATTGTGCAGCAACATTATTTATTGCCATCGCAATAACTGATCCCAAAGCAATTCCCACGATAATTGATCCTATTTTTATGACTTCATTTAAATCTCCATTAGGAATCGCATTATCGATAATCTGCTTTGAAAAATAAGGAATGATTAACGATATTCCCACTTCAACAAGCAAAAACAATATGGCAATGATAGCAAAAAAGATGTACTTTTTCTGATATGAAAGTTTGTAAATTTTCAGTAAAGAATGCATTTTGATCCCTTTCATTTCTAATGATTATATAATTTTAGCACAATTATTTATTGATGTCAAACGAAAAAGAATAGGTTTTCCTATTCTTCTATAACGTTGATGAAGCGTTATATTATTAGCATATTAGCCTTTCTTTTAATCAAATCCTTCACTTCACTCTAAAAAATCTAAAATATCATTAATTATTTTTGTACAATCATTTGCTAGAAGCATTAAATGACAAACATCATCATAAATAATTACTTTGGAATTGCGACACAAACTGCTTAAGTAAGTAATTGATGCTTTTGGTATAATCTGATCAATTTCCCCATATAAAAGGAGAGTTGGTGTATTAATAGGAAGTGGTTCTTTATTTATTTCTTTAATAAGTTTTCGAAAAGTTAAGAAATAAATAGGAAACTTTATAGTTAGGTAATGTTCCTTGATAAATTTGAAAGTAATATTATCATCAATCTTAATATTTTCAATTTTTTCTTGTAAAGAATTTATTTCATTTACGTCATTATTTTCTTTTGCAAGATTTAAACTTTTTCTTAATCGTAAATAGTTTTTTATTCTTGAAAAAGGTAAACGAAAATTAAAGTATTTACAAGCAGGAGCAAGTAAGATAAGTTTATTGATCTTTCTTTTTATTGCTAGATAATATGCAAGTGCTCCTCCCATTGAATATCCAAAAACATCAATTGTTTTATATTTGACAAATAATTTATCATATATTTCTAAGACAAAATCTAATGTTTTCTCAACCTCAAAATTACCATCACCAAAACTTGGACCATGACCAGGAAGATCTAATAATTCAAGATGATGATATTTTAAAGATAAATAAGGAATGATAGCATCAAAATCATGGTGATCACTTAAAAACCCATGAATAAACAGAACACAATTCATAAATCACCGTTCTAAATATAAACTTTTCTGAGTTAAAAACATTTTCGCATACATCCCATTTTGGCGAAGTAGCTCTTCATGTGTCCCCTCTTCAACAACCCTTCCTTTATCAATTAAATAAATCCAATCAGCATCAACGACCGTTGATAATCGATGTGCTATTATTATCATCGTCTTTTCTGCATTTTTTATGATTAATTTATTTATTTTTTCTTCTGATAATGGATCAAGTGAACTTGTCGGTTCATCTAAAATGTATAAACTTGCATCGCTAGCAAAGACTCTGGCAATTGCTAGGCGTTGGATTTCTCCGCCGCTAAAAACAGCCCCTTGACGATTAAATTCTCTTGTCACTTCCGTATTAATTCCCTCTGGAAGCATCATAATTTTATCTTTCATTCCTACTTTTTCAAGGGCATCCCATACCCTTTCTTCATCTTCATTAGTCTCTAATTTTCTCATTAAGATATTTTCCCCAATTGTCATTGCATAAATCTGAAAATCTTGAAACACAACTGCATAATTATTTCGTAGTGATGAAATCATTAAATCATTATAATTTAAATTATTAGCTAATATTTTACCATCAGTAGGATTATAAAAACGTAATAGTAATTTAATTAAAGTTGTTTTACCACTCCCATTCGGACCAACCAAAGCTATTTTTTCACCTTTTTTAATATTGATATTAATATTTTCTAAACTAAAGTTTAAAGCTTCTGGATATTTAAAACTAACATTAACTAAATTTAAATCATTGATTTCATCAATACTTTTTCCTTCGTTTTTTTCAAGTTCTGGTTCATAATTTATTAACCATAAGAAATCATCAATATATAAAGCATATTCTTTAAGTCTTGTTAAGAAATTAATCGCATCGGTAAAATAACTAGAAAATTGCGAGACCGCATTTAAACTAGCAGTAAAAGTACTAATAGAAATTTTATTTGTTGCTTTAAATAAGCGATATCCTAAATATAAAGTACTGGCACCATATTCAATAAATACTTTTGAGATGTGAAAAATGGTATGAAATTTAATTAATTTTAAATGTGTTTTTGCATATTTCTGATTAATTTCCTGAGCAGTATTACGATATTTTTTAATGAGTAAATCACTTATCGGTGTTGTCTTAATTTCTCCAGCAAATCTTTGACGATAAAAAGTACGATTAATATATTGATACATCCTACGATCTTGTTCAGTTTCTTTACTCCAATAATACCATCTTTTATTAATAATATTAATAACAACAATATTGACAATTGAAGAAATTAAAATAATGGCAATTAATAAATAATCACTGACAACAATTTTAATTCCGATAGTTATTGTTGTTGTTATGGCAGCAATAAAATGGACTAATTCTTCAAAAACTTGAATACCCCGATAAGTTCCTTCCCGTAAAGCTCGTGAATAATTATCATAGAATTCAGGGTTATCAAATGATTCCATATCAATATATTTGACTTTCGCAAACAAAAACTGTTGCATGTTTTTAATATATAATGTGCGATTACGAGGACGAATATAATTATTAAATAAAATCGTAAATATTGAAGTTATTAAAATGATTATTAAATATTCACATAAAGCCAAAAGTAAAATTTTTATATCTTCCCCTCTAGTTACTAAATCAATTGCTTTGGCAATAATATTAATTTTACTAATTGCAAGGATGTTTGTTGAAACGATATAAAAAAGAGCAAATATAATCATTAATGGACAGAATTTATAAACATATTTTAATATTGCAACATTATTTTTAATTGTCTTCATAATTACCTCCAAGATATTTACTAGCTTGTGAAGTAAACATTTGCTTATAAATACCATTAAGAGCTATTAACTGTTGATGTGTCCCCGCTTCAACAATCGTTCCATTAGCGAACAAATATATCCGGTCACTATTAACAGTTGAAGTTAAACGATGAGAAATAAAAACAATAGTTTTATTTTTCCCCAGTTCAATCATATTCTGATATATTTCGGCTTCTGCTAGAGGGTCTAAAGCACTACTTGGTTCATCTAAAATAAATAGTTCATAGTTTTGCGCATAACCTCTAGCAATCGCTAAACGTTGCATTTGTCCTCCAGAAAATATCGCTCCTTTTTTATTAAATTCGCGAGTGATTTCGGTATTGATACCTTCTTCTAAACTATATACATATTGATCCAAACCACTAAACTTTAATGCTTCATCAATTAATTGATAATCTTCTTCAGTAACTGGTGTCCTTAATAAAATGTTTTCCGCAATACTCACCGCATATACTTCAACATTCTGAAAAACCGCACCAACTTTTTTACGTAATGATTTGGCAGTGACATTTTTATAATCTTGATTGTTAAGATAAATAGCACCACTATTTACATCATATAATCTTAATAATAATTTTACTAAAGTTGTCTTCCCCGCGCCATTAGCGCCTACGATGGCAATTTTTTCACCTTTATTAATTTTCATATTAATGTTTTGTAAGACGAAATGAATCCCATCATATGAAAAGGAAGCATCTTTCACTTCAAGAGATTGAAAATCATCCTTGACTTCTTCATATTGAACTCCTTCAATAATAGATGTCATTTCTAATACTTCATATGGAATTTTACATTCCAAAGCATTATTTTCTAAATCAGCAAGAACTCTAACAAATTGTGAAACTAAGGTTGATAAAGTGGTTGCTGCTAGAGTTAATGCGGAAAAGTCAGAAAGGACAAAGTTATCAAGTGTAACATAAGCAAGAATTCCAAGAGTAACTGGATAAATCGAAGATATTAATATTTCTCCAAGATAAGTAAAGAAAGTTTTTTTACTTGTAACACTATCAATAATTTCAATAATTCCATCATTAGCTTTTTCGTTATTTTCCAATAATAAATCAGAAATAGCAGTTGTTTTTAAATCAGCCATTGCATCTTTAATAAAAAAAGTCCGATTGACATAATTCCTTTTACGAAAATATGGACGTTGAAGCGATAGAGCTTTAAAATCTAATCTTCCAACTTTAATCCTTATTAACATATAAATAAAGCCAATCATTATGGCATAGACAACTGCTAAATAATGCATATTAAAAATGACAATCAAAAGCGACATACTTTGGAAAAAGATTCTTAAAGTTTCAATTACTCCATTTGCACATAAATATATTCTTTCCGTTCCTTGTTCTAAAGCCCGTGTATAATCATTTAAGAATTTCGGATTCTCATGAAAATCATAATCAATATGATCAAGTTTTTTATAAAACATGATTGATAATTCAGCTTTAAAATTTCTTTCAATATATGCATTAACATAATTTGTCATGATTGTCATTAAGTAACATATAAAGAGGAAAATTGAAGCAATAATTAAAATTTTAATGACTTTATTAAAATCTTGATCTCCTTCATAGACCTTGACAATTTCTTCAATTACTTTTACTGGGATATTGACAATCGCAACACTCGTAATAATTGAAGCGATATAAATTAAAATACTATATGGATATTTTTGAATCATTAAGATAAATGATTTTATGGCATTCTTCATAATCCCTCCAAAATACTTTAAAATTATAACATATGAAATCTTTTAATGCAAACTAATCAAAAATAAAAACGACTGAAAAGTCGTTTACATCTTGATGATATTATAAAGAATAACAATAGCAAGTGATGGTAGCATATTCGCAATTTTAAGCTTTTCTTGGCGTAAGAAATTTAATCCGATACATAAGACCAAAGCATAACCTACCATACTAAATGTATTAATAAACTCGTGATCAAAAATATCACCTAAAGTTATCACGATTACAGTAATACTACCTTGATATAACAATACGAAAATACTTGAAAAGAGAACCCCAAAACCTAATGTTGATGCTAAAATGATAGCAGTAATACCGTCAATTATCGCTTTTAAATATATGATTTTTGGATCACCTAAGCCAGCATTAACACTACCAATAATCGCCATAGCGCCAACACAAAAGATTAATGTCGCATTAATAAAACCAATGGCAAAATGGGATTTATTAAATTTTTGCTCTATGAATTTTCCAAACTGATTTAAGCGATTATCAATTTTTAATAATTCCCCAATCAAGGTTCCGACTGTTAAACTGATTAATAATAACAATTCATAATTGCTTTTAATATTATTACCATCAATGGTAATTACTGATGTCAATAACCCCACAATCCCAAACACCATAACAACAATTCCAATTACTTTAAGAATGGCATCACACATGTCTTTTTTAATTATCTTTTTTAGGATTAATCCTAGACTACCACCTAAAATAATCGAAAGAAAATTAACAACATTTGCAATCATCGTTTTTCCTTAAGGTTTGGGTTTTTTTACTTTTTTATTTAATTCAACGCGTGGAATGATTATCACTCTTCCACAGCCCACACATTTTAATTTATATGATACCCCTATTTGCAATACTTCCCATCTTTTTTCACCGCAAGGATGAACTTTTTTAAATTCAAGGATTTCTCCAACTTGATATTTATTTGCTGTCGTCACTTTGCGATTCCTTTCTCGACTCTTGGAAGACGATTTGCGGATAAGGAATACGAATATTACGTTCAGATAAAATTTGAATGACACGTTTTCTTAATGCTCTTTCAATCGCATAATGTCCTTCTGCTTTTGTTTTCGCATTTATCTGAATTTCAACACCCTTATCTTGTAATTCTGTTACGCCAATCACATTTGGCCCTTCTATTATTTCTGGGAAGCTTTCATTCATCGCTGGAAGTTTTTCTTCAAGTAGGGATATAACTTTATCAATATCTTCATCATATGAAATAACCACTTTTACAACTGCCATTGAAAAACTACGAGAATAATTGATAATTTCTTTGATTTCACCATTAGCAATTATTTTTACTTCTCCTTTCCAATTGAGAAGTTTGGTTGATCGTAAGCCCATTTCAATAACAGTACCTTTAAACCCTTTTATTTCAACAACATCATCAAGTTCATAATAATTTTCAAAAGCAATTCCTAAACCAGCAAGGAAGTCACTAATCAAACTTTGAGCACCTAAACCAATAATTAATCCAGCAATTCCCGCTCCTGCTAATAAAGCTGTAAGATCAACTCCAAAGAAGTTAATAATAAAGATTGCAGCGATAATAAAGATAACATAACGAATGATACTTTGAACTAATTTTGCAAGTGTCACTGCGCGTCTATTTTTAACTCTTTTGGTATAACTATTAATCGCAAGAGTTAGTGCAACTTGTAGTAAAAAGGTAACAACAATCGTTACTGCAACCGCAATAACTACACCCGTATGATTTTGGATATAAATTTTAATTTTATCCCACATGATAACCTCCTAATTATTGTTTATTATTTCCTTAGCAAGTTCCCGATATTCTTTACTTCCCCGTGAATTGTATGCATATTTTAAAACAGTCTTTCCATACATCGGTGCTTCTTGTAAATGGCTAGAACGATTAATAATCGTTTTAAACATTTTTGAAGGAAATAAATCTTTAACCTTATCAACAATTTTATAACCAAAGATATTGCGATTATCAAGTTTTGTCATGAGGATTCCTTCAATAGTTAAGGAGCGGTTAAAATTGCGCTTTTGTTTTTGGATTTGATTTATTTTATTGACCATTTGCGTTAACGCATCATATGCATAATAATCACATTCTACTGGAATAATCACCGCATCACTTGCAAATAAAGCATTATCAATAATTATTCCAAGTGAAGGTGGACAATCAATAATAATAAAATCATACTCCTCTTTTACAACATCAATCTTTTTCGCAAGCACAAACTTATTATTTTCAATATTCCCGATCATTGTTTCAATCTCTGAAAGTTTGATTGAAGCAGGAACAAAGTCAAAGTCATTATTAATTGAAAAATAAATGGAATCACGAATAGAAATATCTGTTGTTAATAAATCATAACTGGTAACGCCAACAAGTTCTCTTGAAATTCCTAAACCAATTGTAGCATTAGCTTGTTCATCTAAATCAATTAATAAAACTTTTTTATTTTCACGTGAGAGTGCATCACACAAATTCACAGCGGTTGTCGTTTTACCAACTCCACCTTTTTGGTTGGCGATGGCTAATACTTTCCCCATACTCTCCTCCTTATTATAAACTTTGTTTTTTGATTAGACTAAAACGACGTGGATAAATTTTGTTTGTTGGAAAATTCTTTTTGATTTTAATAAGACTATGTGTACCATAACCCTTATCCAACTCATACACGATAATATCTTCAATTTCCGACTTTAGCACTTCTAAAGCATTTTTTGAGTTATTAACTTCTTCTTGATAATTAGAACCTTTTAAAGCAATAAAATATCCTCCAACCTTAACATAAGGAATACATAATTCTAAGAGGACTGGAAGACTTGCGACCGCACGAGCACAAACAACATCAAATTTTTCTCGTAAATCTTTGATATCTTCTGCTCTTTCATTCCTAATTATAACACCATTAAGTGATAATTTCAAAACTAATTGTTCTAAAAATCGACATCTTTTTTGAGTTGGTTCGATAATTGTTAATTGGAGATGAGGATAAGTTATTTTTAAAGGAATTCCTGGAAAGCCAGCACCACTCCCAATATCACATAAAGTTTGCACTTTTGTAAAATCAAGAGCAAGAGAAGTTTTTAATGAATCTTGGAAATGTTTATAATAAACTTCTTCTTCATCAGTAATACTTGTCAGATTATATTTATTATTTTCCGAAATTAAAAAATCATAATATATTTTAAAAGGATCCATGTTTTCTTCTACTTTCTATATATACTAATAAGACAGCAATATCACTAGGATTAACACCACTAATCCTTGATGCTTGAGAAATTGTATGTGGACGAACTTTCTTTAACTTATCTTTGGCTTCAGAAGCAAGATTAGGAACAAGGTCATAGTTTAAATCTTCAGGAATTTTCTTAGCTTCTAATGATTGCATTTTTTGGGCTTGTTTATAAGCTTTTGAAATATAACCTTCATATTTTATCGAAATTAATATTTCTTCTTTCATATCATTATCTAAATATGAAAAATCTTCACCAGTTGCAAATTCGATATCATTAAAATCGATCTCTGGACGTTTTAAAAAATCATATCCACTTAATTTTTCATTAATGAGCATTTTATTTTGCTTTTCTAAATATTCATTAACTGCTAATTTAGGAGTTATCTTAATTTCGTGTAATTTCTTTATTGTTTCATCCATTAATTTTAATTTATCTAAGTGACGAGAATAACGTTCTTCACTAATTAGTCCAATTTCATAACCATGTTTTAATAATCTAATTTCTGAATTATCATGGCGTAATAATAACCTAAATTCAGCTCTTGATGTCAACATTCGATATGGATCACGAACACCTTTAGTAATTAAATCATCAATTAAGACCCCTATATATGCTTCATCACGACGAAGGACAAAACTTTCTTTATTGTGAAGTTTTAATGATGCATTGATTCCTGCCATTAATCCTTGACATGCTGCTTCTTCATATCCACTTGTACCATTAACTTGCCCAGCAAAGAATAAGTTTTCAATTTTTTTCGTCTCTAAATTATTTTTAAGTTCTAATGGATTAATCGCATCGTATTCAATCGCATAAGCATATTTCGTAATTATCGCCTTTTCTAATCCTGGAAGAGTTTTAATCATTTCTTCTTGAATATAACGAGGAAGGCTTGTTGAAAAGCCTTGAACATATAATTCATCAAGTTCCATTCCTTCGGGTTCTATAAAAATTTGATGTCTCTCCTTATCAGCAAATCTAACAACCTTATCTTCAATAGATGGACAATAACGAGGTCCAACACCTTCAATCAATCCTGAATACATACTTGAAAGGTGTAAGTTTTTACGAATGATCTCGTGAGTTTTTGCGGTTGTATATGTTAAATAACATACAACTTGTTTTTCAAGAGGAAGTGTTTCCATTGTCTCATCACTAAACTTCCATGGATAATTGTCACCGTATTGCGGAATCATTTTATCAAAGTCAATTGAATTTTTCTTAACTCTTGGAGGTGTTCCGGTTTTTAATCTAATTAATTCAAAACCTAATTTTTTAAGGTTTTCACTTAATTTTGATGTTGTTCTTTCACCTTCAGGTCCAGAAGGTGTAGCTTCACTTCCAATTAAGACGCGACTAGCAAGATATGTTCCACTGGCAATAACTACAGCTTTCGCAGTAATTAATTCATTATTTTCAGTAATCACTCCACAAACACGATTATCCTTGATATCTAATCCGATAACATAAGTTTCTAGAATATCTAAATTTTTTTCTGCAGACAATACTTCACGCATATATTTCGGATATGTAACCTTATCTGCTTGGGCTCTTAATGCTCGAACGGCTGGACCTTTTGAAACATTAAGCATTTTTACTTGCAATAAGGTTGCATCAATTGCTTTTGCCATTTCTCCACCTAAGGCATCAATTTCACGGACAATAATCCCCTTAGCTGGTCCACCGATGGAAGGGTTACATGGCATGCTTGCGATTTTTTTCTTATTGCCTACTATCATTAAAGTTTTATTATTTAGTCTACTAGCAGCAAGGCTTGCTTCGATTCCCGCATGCCCACCACCGATGACGATTACATCATACATTTTATCACCGCATATATTTTACCACAAAATCTCTATATATTTGAATTTTTTTTATCTTTTGAAATAATGATATCACCTTTTGATTATTGACGAAATTCTATTGATATGCTATAATGATTTTGTTAGTTAAAGAAAGAGGGAACACAAATGGATTTATTTAGTAAAATGGGACCATATTTAGAATTTGTTCAAAGCGTTAAGGATAAAGGAATTTACCCTTATTTCCAAGCCTTAGAATCTGGACAAGACACAGAAATGATGTTTAATGGTCGCAAGATCATTATGCTTGGTTCTAACAACTACTTAGGATTAACATCTAATCCTGAAGTTATGAATGCTACAATTGAAGCAGTCAAAAAATATGGTTCAGGTTGTAGTGGTTCACGTTTCTTAAACGGAACGTTGGATATTCATGTGAAATTGGAAGAGGAATTACGTGACTTCTTAAAAAAAGAAGCAGTAATGACATTTTCAACAGGTTTTCAATCGAATCTAGGAATTATTAGTGCGGTTTGTGGGAGAAATGATGTTATTATAGGCGACAAAGAAAATCATGCTAGTATTTATGATGCATGTCGCTTAAGTTATGCAAAACTATTACGTTATGAACATAACGATATGGAAGA
>DATCKF010000036.1:0-10207 GCA_036562395.1 Bacilli bacterium | reverse complement strand
AATAACTGAATCCGAATTAATGGTTAATCCGGATGAAGCTATCATGATGTTACATCGTTTCCGCGAAGATGGGTTTATCATTTCCTTAGATGATTTTGGTAAAGGACATTCATCACTTGCATATTTAAATCAATTACCAATTAATATTGTCAAGATTGATCAATGCTTTACTAAAAGCTTAACTCATGAAATTGTCAATCGCTTTATCGTCTCTTCAACAATCGATCTTGCACATAAATTAAGATGCAAGACACTTGCGGAAGGGATTGAGGATGAAGAAACATTTAAAATTATTCAAAAATTAAATTGCGATTATGCTCAAGGGTATTTATTTGCTCGTCCAATTAAGGATGAAGAAATTATCCCTTGGGTAAAAGCAAAGTTACAAGAGGAATAAATGGAATTAATATTATTTAATGGAAAAATCCATACATTAGATACAAAAAAAGAAGTATATGAAGCAATTGCTATTGATAAAGAATTAATTATTAAAGTGGGGAAGAATGAAGATATTCTTCCCTTAAAAACGAAAAATACAACTTTAATAGATTTACAAGGAAAAACAGTTATTCCAGGATTTAATGATAGTCATATGCATTTATATAGTACTGGTAAAAATTTGCAAAGAGTAAATTTATTAGGTGTAAACAGTATTGAAGAAGTAAAAGCTAAAGTTAAAGACTTTATTAATAATAATTCACTGTTAAAATTTATTAAAGGAAGAGGATGGAATCAAGATTATTTTCAAGATGAAGCAAGATTTCTAACAAAAGATGATCTTGACGAAATATCGAAAGATTATCCAATTTTGTTACTTAGGGCTTGTGGTCATATTGGAGTTGTAAATAGCAAGGCTTTAGAATTAATTGATGCAAATGTAAATATCGATGGCGGTTATGTTGATTATGAAAAAGGAATCCTTTATGAGAATGCCTTAAGTCTATTAGAAGATGATGAATCAATCGATGATATTAAAGAAACTTTACAAAAAGCAATTGTATATGCGAATAGTTTTGGCATTACCTCAGTTCAAACTGATGACTTTCAAAAAGATTATCAAAAAGTTCTGAGTGCTTATTTAGAGTTGCATCAAGAAAAGAAATTGACTTGTAGAGTTTATGAACAATGCTTACTGCCTAATCTTGAAATCTTAGAAGATTTTCTTAAGAATGGTTATTATTCTGGATATGGTGATGATTATTTTAAAATCGGGCCGTTAAAATTATTGTTAGATGGTTCGTTAGGAGCCAGAACTGCAGCTTTAACTAAACCATACTGTGATGATCTGACTACTTCTGGTTTACTTACTTATGATGATTACGAACTTGAAGCAATTATGAAATATGCTAATTCTTTTAATATGCAAATTGCTGTTCATTGTATTGGCGATAAAGCCATGAAGCAAGCTTTAGCAATCTTTCATAAGTTACATAATCCGTTACGTCCTTCGATTATACATTGTCAGATCATGGATGAAGAAATCCAAAATCAATTTCAAGCACTTCAAGTTTTAGCCTTAATTCAACCAATCTTTCTTCATTATGATCATAGGATTGTTGAAAAGAGGGTAGGTGAAGACCTTGCAAGAACCTCATATGCATTTAAAACCTTACTTAATAAAGGAGTAAAACTTGCCCTTGGTACTGATAGCCCGATTGATACAATCAATCCCTTTGCTAACTTGTATTGTGCTATCACTAGAAAAGATTTAGAAGGAAATCCCCCTCAAGGGTGGAATCCTCAAGAAAAATTAACGCTTGATGAAGCCTTACAATTATATACCCAAGGCTCAAGTTATGCTTCCTTTGAGGAAAATAAGAAAGGAATCATAAAATCAGGATTTTTTGCTGATATGATTGTGTTAAATCAAGATATTTTTAATATTACATCTAATCAATTATTAAAAACAGAAGTAGAATATACAATTGTTGGTGGAAAGATTGTATATCAAAAAAAATAGTTATCATGCGATAACTATTTTTTTATATCGTTGCTGTCCACCCACCATCAATGACAATTTCTGCTCCTGTAATGTAACTTGCTTCATCTGAGGCTAAGAATAATAATAAATTAGCGATTTCTTGTGGAGTTCCTGGTCTTTTTAATGGAATCTTTTGAATAAATTGCTTTTGATATTCAGGATTTTCATCTATTTCTTTAGTCATTCCGGTCGTAATATATCCTGGATGAACAGAGTTAACGCGAATATTAAAACTAGCAAGCTCAATTGCTGCTGCTCTCGCTAACATCCGATTCGCACCTTTTGAGGAACAATAGTTAACACCATTACCTCCAAACATTCCGTTGATTGAAGATATATTAATAATTGAACCTGACCTTTGTTTTTTCATTGTTGGAACAACAGCTTTTAAGCCAAAAAAGTTTCCAGTTGCATTAACAGCGATGTATTTATTCCAAATATCAGTAGTCATATCATCGATTGATAAAGTGCAATCAGATCCACATATCCCCGCATTATTAATCAAAATATCAAGACGGTGATATTTTTCAAGGGTTTTATTTACGATGTCACACCAATTATCCTCTCTTGCAACATCCAGTTGATAAGCGATGGCTTCATGACCGCATTTTGTAATATTATTTACAACTTCAGTTAATTGCTCAATATTAATATCAGTTGCGATAACTTTGGCACCTTCACAAGCAAATAATTCCGCAGCCGCCTTTCCCATACCACTGGCTGCACCTGTAATTAGAGCGACTTTGTTTTCTAATCTCACAATAACCTCCTTTAATCAATTGATAAAATTTACAATCTTTTACATTTATTTTGCTTTTTTTATTAATTTTTATTCTAATTTTTTCAATATTATGATATAATCAAAATTAGGAGCTAAAATTATGAAATTTATCTCATGGAATGTAAATGGTTTAAGAGCTTGTATGAAAAAAGGCTTTCTTGACTTTTTTCAGAAAGTTGATGCTGATATTTTCGCAATCCAAGAAACGAAAATGCAAGAAGACCAAAAAGATTTTTCTTTTCCTGGATATTATGAATATTGGAATAGCGCGATTCGTAAAGGTTATTCTGGAACATTAGTTTATACAAAATCAAAACCCTTAAATGTTACTTATGGAATTGATGGTAAATATAATGATGAAGGTCGAATCATCACATTAGAATATCCTTCATTTTACTTTGTAACTGTTTATGTTCCCAATTCGCAAGCTGAACTTACACGCTTGGATTACAGAATGCAATTTGATGATGATTTTCGAAGATATTTAATAATTTTAGACCAAAAAAAGCCTGTCATTGTATGTGGGGATTTAAATGTCGCTCATCGTGAAATCGATATTAAAAATCCCAAAGCTAATGAAAGAAATGCAGGTTATACAATCGAGGAGAGAACGAAATTTCAAGAACTTCTTGATGTCGGTTTTATTGATACTTTTAGGCATCTTTATCCTGATACTGTAAAGTATACATGGTGGAGTTATATGTTTAATGCTCGAAAAAATAATGCGGGGTGGCGTATTGATTATTTTTTAATTTCAAAAAGGATTACAGATAATTTACAGAATAGTTTGATTTATAATGATGTGTTTGGAAGCGATCATTGCCCGATTGGTTTAGTATTATAATCAAAGAAAGTGAAAGGTAAAAGTATGAAAACGACAAACAAGAAGAAGCATTTAAACACTAAAAGTGAAGCAATTATCATATCAACTTTATATTTTCTTATAGCTTGTATATGGTTTGGGATTTTCTATGTTCTAAATGAAATATTCCATATTAATCAAGGGATTATAAGATTACATGGCTTGTTTTTTATCTTAATGTCTACATTACTTTTATATTTTTATTCCTACACAAAATTAAAAAAGTACGAAAAGCTAATTATGAAGATTGTTGATGCTTATAATAAATTAAGCAATCTCAATCAAAATAGTGTTATCCTTTCGTCACAATTAGAAGATCAATCAAGAGTATTTGAAGAAATCAAATTATCTTTAAAAGATGATTTAAATCTCACGATTTCCAGCCCCAATGATATCGTTTGGGATTGGGATATCGTCAATGATAATTATTACTTTTCGGATAAATGGAAAGAAGTCTTTGGTTATGATGAATTAGAAAATACCTTTGAAACATTAAAAAATTTAATTCATCCTGATGATTTATCAAAAGCCTTAACTACGATTAATGATTATTTAAATGGTAAAACCTTAACGTATCATAATATTTATCGTGTCAAGACAAGTGAAGGTAAATATCGATGGATCTTAAGTCGGGGAAAAGCAATTTGGGAAAATGGAATCGCGACGCGATTTACTGGAACCCATCTTGATATTACTGAAAAACAAGAACTTGAAAAGAGATTATATAATCTTGCATATTATGATGCGGTAACAAAACTCCCTAATCGTGCTTATTTAGAAATAGAAATTAATAAACATATAAATAATAATAATAGCAATTTCGCAATTGCTTATATTGATCTTGATAATTTTAAACATATCAATGAAGTTAAAGGTCATGATGCCGGGGATGCATTATTAAAGTATATTGCTGAAACATTAACAAAGAATTTAAAGGAACCTAATATTGTTGGTAATATTACTGGTGATGAATTTGTAGTGGCGATTTTAGATTCGAAAAATTTCTATGAAATATCAAATTCAATTCGAAACATTTTTGATTTATTACGTAAACCCTGGCATTATCATTCGCAAGATTTCTTTATTACAACAAGTATTGGGGTCGCAATGTATCCTGATCATGGGACAACCTTCCAAGAGTTACTAATCAATGCCGATTTAGCAAGAAACTATGCGAAAGAAAAAGGTAAGGATCAATTTGTTTTTTATAACTTATCAATTCGCGATAAGACATTAAAACAAATTGAATTATCGAATATGTTGCGCTCAGCAATCTTAAATGATGAATTAATTTTATATTATCAACCCCAGATTGACATCAAAACAAATAAAATTGTTGCCTTTGAAGCTTTATTAAGATGGAATCATCCTGAAAAAGGATTTATATCTCCAGCTGATTTTATTCCGGTTGCGGAAAAGAACGGTTTTATTGATCAAATAACTGAATATGTTTTTGAAAAAGCTTTTAAACAAAAACTTGAATGGAATAAAAAAGGTTTGCGAAACGTCAGGATGACAATTAATATCTCTCCATTAATTATCAAGCAAGAAGGTTTAACAATCAAACTGAAGAAACTATTTAATCGATATGATGTTCGACCTGATGAATTTGAAATGGAAATCACCGAAACTGCAGTCATGCTTGATTTAGAAAAAGCAGTATATAATCTCATGCAACTTAAAAGCTTAGGTGTTAGAATTGCTCTTGATGATTTTGGATCTGGATATTCATCTTTAACTTATCTACAAGAGTTACCAATTGATGTTCTAAAGTTAGATCAAAAATTAATCAAAATGATTAATACTGAATATGATGAAGCATATATATTAAAGATGATAATTGATATGGCTCATTATTTAGGGTTAAAGGTGGTTGCGGAAGGGGTTGAAACACATGAACAATTACAAGTTATGGCCCGCCATAAATGTGATATCATTCAAGGTTTCTATTACAGTCGACCACTCCCTTCTGACAAGATTGAAGAAAAATATTTATTTGCCAGGATAGGTTAAAAAAGATAAGCGATATATTCAAATGAATTATCGCTTTTATTTTTATTTTAAAATATGCTATAAAATAAATGAATAAATATTATTTATATTACATTATAATCGTATATTTTAATAGGGAATTATAATATTATTAAATTATGATCGATAAATAGTCTTCATATGATACAATTATTTATGGAAAAAAAGTAAGTAATACATATCGAAATCAAACTTATTTTGTATAAAGAATTAGAGATGTTCAACCCCATAAACATATTATTAGTTGGTGGAAATATGATATACAATGGTTCTGGAATGGACTGACAGGCAAAGTTTGTTCATTTTTATAAAATATAGGAGAATATCAATGAGTGCCAGAAATTTATTTGTTATAAACCCAACAAACATAAAAGTTTGTGATGAATTAAAAGAGGTATTAATCAAAATATCAGAAGTTCGGAATATAGGTGTTCATTTTAATATTAAGGGGTATAAATATATGCCTTATGCAAGCTCAGTTCATTTTTATGTATCTAATCAATATTGTATTGAATTATCTGATTACTATAATGTAATTGTTAAAGATAACGATTTAACTAAAGCATTTGCTGAGTCTTTTAGACCAACAAAAAATGAGAATTATTTTGGATTAAAAACGATAAAATATGTAATCACGAATCATAAAATATAAGCAATTGCTTTTTATTAACATTTTAACTCATGACACTTTGATTTAGATAGGATATTCTTTTGAAATATGCGTGACTCCTATTTTTTTATGTAAGCTTGGCATCCTAAGCTTCTATTGGTTTCTTTATTGATCTATTCTTATCTAAAATGTTCATTTTCTAGTTATTTATATAAAACATTTTATCAACATGAAACTCTTTACTTATTTTAAAAAATATGTTAATATAAATGGTATTTAAATTATTGTGGAGGAAGATAATGAAACTAGTACCAAATATATTAACAATCATCCGCCTATTATTAGTTCCTCTTTATATAATTATTTTTTACTCATCATTAGATAATAGTTTATGGATTGCTATAGGTATTTTTATGCTTGCTAGCATAACTGATATAGTCGATGGTTTCATCGCTCGAAAGTTCAATGCGATTACGAAAATTGGACAACTACTAGACCCATTAGCAGATAAATTAATGCAACTTACGGTTTTATTAACTTTATCCCTTGCTGGTTATATAGAAATGTGGGTATTTTGGATAATTTTAAGTAAAGAGTTATTAATGATTTTAAGTGGTTCTATTCTTTTTTTATCAAAAACAAAAATCATTATTTCATCAAACATTTTTGGAAAATTAACAACCGTCTTGATATATATTGCAATAATTCTATCTGTTTTGCGTATAGATATTGTTAATTATATATTTATGGTTGTTATTGCGATAGCAATAATTACCTTAATTCAATATGCTTATATTGGCGTTAAAAAGTTACTTGGATATAAAAATGCAAAAAATGCATAAAGAGACCATAATGGTCTCATTTTGATTTAATATATTGCAATTGTACTATCAGTTCTTGGCTCTGTTCCTCCGATTAATACCTTTGTATCAGGATTACGCCAAATCATTTGTCCACGACCAAATGTTCCAAGGTTTTGGTCGATTGTAATCTTATGTCCTTTGGCTTCAAGTTGATGAATGATATAATTAGGCATATGTTGTTCTACCTTTATTTCTTGTCCTTTAGTCCATTGCCATCTTGGAGCATCAATTGCTGCTTGTGGATTCAAATGGAAGTCGATTGTATTCATTAGTACTTGAAGATGCCCTTGAGGTTGCATAAATCCTCCCATGACTCCAAAAGGACCGATTGCAACATCATTTTTAGTTAAGAATCCAGGTATAATCGTATGGTATGTACGTTTACCAGGCATTAAAGCATTGGCGTGATTTTTATCAAGTGAGAAGGTGTGACCTCGGTTTTGAAGGGCAATTCCGGTTCCCGGAACAACAAGTCCAGATCCAAATCCCATATAATTACTTTGGATATACGATACCATATTTCCATCTTTATCAGCGGTTGCAAGATATACAGTTCCTCCAGTTTGGGGTTTGATATCGAAGTTAGTAGAAGTATTACTAATTTTATTCCTCAAAGTATTTGCATGTTCATCTGATAATAATGTCGATAATGGAATATTATAAAACTTAGGATCAGTGATATGCTTTAATCCATCTTGAAAAGCAAGTTTGATTGCTTCAATTTGATAATGGATTACTTCACTATCCCATTTATTAAAATCCATTTCTTTTAAAATGTTTAATGTAATTAAAGCAACTAATCCTTGTCCATTAGGTGGTAATTCCCAAACATCATAACCTTTATAATTGACTTTTATAGGTTCAACCCATTCAGGATAATAATTCTCTAAATCACTTTTGCGAATGTATCCACCATATTTACGTGAAAACTCATCAATGATACTGGCAATTCTTCCACGATAGAATGATTCTCCACTAGTTTCTGCAATCTCTGCAATTGTATTTGCATGATTATTACTTTTCCATACTTCCCCTACTTGTGGAGCTTTGCCATTTGGTGCAAAGACTTTAAACCACTCATTATATTCTTCACCATGCAAATTCTCTTTATATGTTTTATATGAATTATTCCAAAAGAGGGCAAGTGTTGGTGGTAATGGATAACCTTCCCTTGCATATTTAATGGCTGGTGCTAACACTTCTTTTAAAGGTAATTTTCCAAACCTTTTGGATAATGCACACCAAGCACTAGGTATACCAGGAACTGTAACCGGAATAAATCCGAATCGTGGAATCTCTTTTATTCCTTGCTTATTTAATTCTTCAATTGTTAATGCTTGGGGAGCAGGACCACTAGCATTCAACCCATATAATTTATTATTTACATAACAAATTGCAAAAGCATCCCCACCTAAACCATTACTCGTCGCTTCAACAACCGTCAAACATGCTGCTGTCGCAATTGCTGCATCAACTGCATTTCCACCTTTTTTTAAGATTTCAAGTCCTGCTTGCGCAGCTAAAGGTTGGCTGGTTGCTACCATTCCGTTTAAAGCAAAAACTGTTGTTCGACGTGACGGAAATGGATAAGTATAAAAATCATTATCAAAAATCATATTTACCTCCGCATTTATTATACTATAAATGGAAATGAAAAAAAAGCATTATATCAATGCTTTCAAATCAGTAATAAACTGTTTTATTTGTTCTGGGGATGTTGCCCAGGAAGTAACTAGACGGATGATTGATTCATCTTCCCCTTTTTCCCAAACTTCAAAGTCATATGTTTGCTTTAAGTTATTAATAATTTCATTTTTTAAAATAACAAATTGTTGGTTGGTTGGGGAAGAATAAGCAAGTGTAAGTCCTAATGATTTGATTCCATCAGCAAGTAACTTTGCAGTTCTATTGGCTTGTTTACCTAAATTAAAGAACAATTCATCGGTAAATAAAGCTTCAAATTGTAATCCAATCAAAAATCCTTTGGCTAGCATTCCACCGTTTAGTTTCATCGTATTTCGGAAATTAACTGCGAGTTCTTGATTACAAAAGATTAATGCTTCACCGAGAAGCGCACCATTCTTTGTCCCCCCAATGTAAAAAGCGTCGCATAAATTACTTAAATCATTTAGTGTCAAGTCGTTAGCATCACTTGTTAAGGCAACACCTAATCTTGCTCCATCAATGTATAAATAAAGATTATTTTCTTTGCAAGTTTGATAAATTGCTTCAAGTTCTTGCTTTGAATAAATGGTACCAAGTTCTGTTGAATTGGAAATGTATACCATTCTTGGAATAACCATATGTTCCCCTTCATGATGGTCTAATACTCTTTTAATGCTATTTGGAGTAATTTTTCCATCAACACCTAAAGTGGTTATAACTTTATGTCCAGATGCTTCAATAGCCCCTGCTTCATGGACATTAATATGACCAGTATCAACACTTATTACTGCTTCATATGGTTTTAATAAATGTGAGATTGCGATTTTATTACAACTCGTTCCCCCAATTAAAAAATGAATGTCAACTTCCTTTTTGAAATATTTTTGGATTAAGGTTTTAGCCTTTTGTGAATGAACATCAAGTCCATAACCAGCATTTTGTTCTAAACTGACTTTATTTAATAGTTGCAAAATACTTTCATGAGCAAGTTCACTATAGTCATTTTTAAAACTATACATAATCTACCTTCTTTCAAATGCTATTATAACAAAAACGATATTCTTTGTGAAGAGGGAATAATAAATAATTAATTTACAATAAACTTATTTTTTTGTATAATGGTTATATACTATAGATAAGGAGTAACAAGATGAATTTAAAAGAAATAGCAGCGTTAAAAGCAATAGAATTTGTGAAAGAGGGCATGACAATTGGCCTTGGAACTGGTTCAACGGTTAAATATTTTATTGAAGAAGTCGGAAGATTATGTCAAGAAGGCATGACTTTAAAAGGTGTAGCAACATCTTTGCAAACCGAAAAACTTGCAAGAGATTTAAATATCCCCCTTTTACAAATCGATGAAGTTGATTATCTCGATTTAGGTGTCGATGGTGCTGATGAAGTAGACTTGGAG
>DATCKF010000034.1:0-6472 GCA_036562395.1 Bacilli bacterium | reverse complement strand
GTTCCTAATGTAATTAGAACAATGTGGAGGATGAATTGAAAGAAATCAGATTCTTCATGACGAAGAATAGTCCCATAGAAATATATTAATGCCCGTAAATATAAAACCGCACCAATAATATATCCAAAAGTTTTATTTAATTCTTCTTTTTGGTAGTATAAATATATTAATACGGCACCAGCAAAAATGGAAATGAAAATTTCACCAGCATATATTCCTTTTAATAGACGATCTTTTGTTGTCTTTAATAAAGGAATAATTCGAAAAATTCCCAAGACTATAAAAGTAATACCAATAATTATTATTAAAATATCTGGAATAAATTTCGCAACAATTCCAATTGCAAGAACAAACGCAACCGCAATAAATTCCCATAACCATAAGTAGTTCTTAAAAAATTTTTTCATTACATTATCTCCTTAGCGCTAACTCCGATTAAATCAAAGCTATTTTTTAATACATATTGAACAGCTTTTAAGACTGTTAATTTTTCATTAGTTTCTACTTCATCCTCAGTAATAATTTTTTCGTCATTGTAGTAACTATGAAATGCTCCAGCAAGTTCATAAATGTATTGCGCTATTTTATGTGGGATACGTTTTAATGCTGCTTCTTCGATAACGAGTGGATATTGTAAGAGGAGCATAATCAAAGGTTCTACTTTTTCTAAATTAATTTTTGTAAATTGTTTTACTTCTCGAAAATCCAACCCTTTATCACTTAATGTACGGAAGAGGCTACATATTCTTGCATATGCATATTGAATATAGTAGACAGGATTTTCATTAGATTGCTTTATTGCAAGATCTAAATCTAAATCCATATGAGTCGATAGTGATTTTGATACGTATAAATATCGTAAAGCATCAGATCCAATTTCATCTATTAAATCTCTTAAGGTAATTGCCTTACCGCTACGTTTGCTTAATTTTAATTCTTCACCATCTTTTATAATGCGTACCATTTGTAAGATTTCTATTTCAACTTTATCAGGATTATATCCTAAACAAGCCATTGCTGCACGTAAACGATTTATGTAACCGTGATGATCACCACCTAAAACATCAATTAGAAGATCAAATCCGCGATTAAATTTATTTGCATGATAAGCAATATCAGGAGTGATATATGTTAAATCACCATTGCTTTTGATGATGACACGATCTTTATCATCACCAAAATTTGATGTTTTTAACCATACAGCCCCATCTTGTTCATAGGTGTAATTATTTTTAATTAAATAATCAATCGTCTTTTGAACTTCATTTTGATCATATAAGCTCTTTTCACTAAACCATGTATCAAAATGAACATTAAAATCCGCTAAATCTTTTTTTAGCCCTTCAAGTAGATAATCAACACCAAATTTTCGAAAATAATTATACCATTCATCATGTAAGAATTTATCCCCATGTTCTTCTTTAATTATTTTCGCAATCTCAATAATCTCTGGACCATGGTAAGAATCAGGACCGAGATTAGCTTCAAGCCCAAAAAGTTCTTTATAACGCTCATAAATACTATAAGCAAGATTATTAATTTGATTTCCAGCATCATTAACATAATGTTCAGCACTAACAGTAAATCCTGCTTTTCGTAATATTTTCACAAGCGAATCACCATATGCAGCTCCACGACCATGACCGATATGTAAATATCCAGTCGGATTCGCACTTACAAACTCAACATTAATTTTATCATTTCCCAAATGTAAATTTCCATAAGCTTCTTTTTGTTCATTAATTTGGAAAATAATGTTTGCAAGATAGGAACGATCGAAATAAAAATTGATAAATCCTGCTCCAGCAACTTCACATTTAACTAAATGATGTTTCTTTAAATCAATCTTTTCAACAATCCTTGTTGCAATTTGCTTAGGATTGCTTCGTAATATCTTTGCAAGTCTCATTGCAACATTGATTGAATAATCACCAAAAGTAGGATCTTTTGGGGTTTCAAAAAAGATTTCTATTTCTTCTTCAACTCCAAAATCACGTATTATATGTTTAATATCATCTTGTAAATTATCTAACAGTAACTTTATCACTGATTTTCACCTTTTTCTTAAGCATTTCCAAAAATTCATCTCTTAAATCTTCACGTTCAAGAGCAAAGTCAATTGTTGCTTCTAAATATCCAAGTTTATTTCCAACATCATAACGGCGACCATCAAAATTAAAGGCATATACTTTTTGTGTTGCAATTAATCTTTTAATTGCATCAGTCAATTGGATTTCGCCACCACTTCCAGGTGCTTGTGTTTCCAATAATGGAAAAATTTCTGGTGTTAAAACATAACGACCTAAAACTGCAAGTTGACTTGGTGCTTCAAGTAAACTTGGCTTTTCAACCATATCACTTATTTCCGAATAACGGTTTTTATTATTTATATTATTTATCGGTTTAACAATTCCATACTTGCTGACATCAGATTTTGGCACTTCTTGGACACCAACAACTGATGATTTTACTTCCATAAAAAGATCACATAATTGCTTTATTGCTGGTTCTTGATGATTAACGACGATATCATCACCTAATAAAATTGCGAAAGGTTCATTGCCAATAAAAGTTTTGGCACATAATATTGCATGTCCTAATCCTTTTTGTTCTTTTTGGCGAACTGAATAGATATTAGCAAGATTACTAATATTTCTAACTAATTGTAATTCTTCAAGTTTATTTTTCGATTCTAAAAAATGTTCTAATTCTAACGAACGATCAAAATGATTCTCAATTGATGATTTTTGATGATTCGTTATAATTAGAATTTCTTCAATCCCAGATGCTATCGCCTCTTCAACAATCCACTGAATTGTTGGTTTATCAATGATTGGCAACATCTCTTTGGGTTGACTTTTGGTTGCTGGTAAAAATCTTGTCCCATATCCTGCTGCTGGAATCACAGCTTTTCTTACTTTCATATTCTCCACCTCTTCTATTATAATATTATAACATATCATGGAACATTTGTTAAGAAATTTGAAAATAAAAAAACTGCCATATGGCAGCATCAGTCTATATATAGACCCAGAAAGACGTTATTACTTATGTGAAACCACACATCTCACATGGTGGGGATCTCTATTTTGCATATTCTCGGGATTCTTAAATAAATTTAAGCATTCAACTCCAAATATGCCTCAACCCCCAATATTAATTCGTTCGGTTCGCATGTTGTAAAATCGCGTTCTTCCCAGGCTCAATTATAGTATACGTTATTTTTTTGAAGTTGTCAAATACATTTAATTTACAATTATTTCATATTAAAATATATTTCTAATTCGTTTTTAAAAACTTTTTCTAATTTTATAATTGCATATAAATTGATTGTTCCTAAAAACATCATTCCATAATCAATAAAATCCCATACTGCTTTACCACTTAATAGGACTCCACTAATTGTCGTAATGATAAAGAGCCCTTTGTATATATTATGAATAAGTTTCTTTTTCATGTGTAAATTTTGTGATAAATATAACATATTTGTTTCTCCAACATAATATGAACTAACCCAAGTAGCAATCGCAAATGTAAAGAGAAGAAAAGATCCTAAATGCATCCCAATATCACTAAAAATTACTTCAAAAATATAGACAGCAAGACTACATCCTTCAAACATTGATAATTCAATATCATAAACTAAAATCATTAAGCCCATCAGTGTACACATTAGAGCCGTATCAACAAATGCCCCCAATACCTGCACAAATGCTTGCGCAATCGGACTTTTAATTTTACTCATTGAACTTAATGTCGGAGCTGTACCTAAACCTGCTTCATTGGAAAATGCACTTCTTTTCAGTCCAATGATAAGAGCATCACCTAATAAAGCTCCACTAATACTTCGAAAGGAAAAAGCATCTTTCAAGATTAAAGAACAAACATGCGGGAGATATTTAATATTGTAAAGGATTGTTGATATCGAAACCCCAAAGAAAACAATCGTCATAAGTGGAACTAATTTTTCAATAAAACGTAAAATGGATTTTGTTCCCCGAAATATCACTAAAAAAGCAAATAGCACTAAAAAAATTATGATTACTTTATTATCAAGATTAAAAGGGATTTTTAAGGATTCACTGATGGTATTTACTTGTAAGGGTCCAAAAAAAATCGTATTAGCAAGCAATAAAAAAAAACAAAATATTAATGCCAATTTAGGATTATGTAAACCATTTTTGATATAATAACAAGTTCCGCCACGATATTCCCCATTAATCACTTCATGATATTTGACTGCTAAGGTATTTTCCATTAATGAAAAAATACTAATAAACGAGCAACTTATAATCATCCAAAAAAGACTTCCAGGACCACCATAAATTAAGGCGGTCGTGACACCAACAATATTCCCTGCTCCTAAATGTGATGCCAATGTCATTAAAAATGCTGATAACGAGGTTCGTTCTTCTTTTAAAGCTTTTGTACTTTCTTTAATAAATTTAAATTGAATAAAGCGATATTTAAATGTATATATTATTGCAATAATAAAAAAAGAAAAGATAAAAGCATTGACAATCACATTATCACCATTACATTTTATCTTTTCAAAATTAATTTATGACTATTTATTCATAAGACCATGCAACACCAAATCCGCCGTAACCAACATTGATGGCTATTACTGGTGTAATTCCATCACGAAGCGATATTTCCGCATTCGGAAATGCTTCTTTTAGTAATGTATAAAAATTATAAACACGATTTTCAGCTCGAATATGACCTACAATGATATGAATTTTAGTTGTAATAAAATCTAAAATAGATTTCATCTTTCCAATAATCCAATTAAACACTTGACTATCAGTTCGACACTTGGAATTGATATTTACTTTGCCATCAAAATACTCAATAATTGGTTTTACCCTTAATAAATTACCAATTGTAGCTTTAATTTTACTTATGCGTCCTGAATTTTTTAAAGCATTAAGATTTTGCATATTAAATAGTAAACCACTATTTTTACGAATTGTCTCTAACTTTTGAACAATTTCCTCAATACTTTTATCTTTATTACTTACAGCAACCTTTGCAAATATTTCCGCTCCCATTGCGGCACTTAAGGTGTCAAAAACAACAATGTTCACCCCTTCAACTTCTTCTTTGGCCATTGAAGCAGATTGAAATGTTCCCGATAGTGTTGAAGATAATGTTAAACATAAAATATCGGTATAACCCAAATCACGATAATACATAAAAGTATCTTGGAAGATAATTGGGGAAGGTTGACTTGTACTTACCTTCTTGCCTTCTTCTAATGATGTTAAGATTTCATCAATTGATATCTCGCCATCAAGATAATTTTGATGATCGATAATCACATTTAGGGGAACAACATGTAAATCATTATCCTTAATAAAATCATCGTCTAAATTAAAAGTACTGTCAACAATTATTTTTAATCTCATCTAATTTTCTCCTTTATTATAATATATTATAATAACCTTAACTTACCCTAAAATCATTTTACAAATATCAAAAATATGCTATACTTTATTATAGGTGAAAATAATGAATTATATAACTAATCAACATCGATATTACACATTAAATTATTATTTATTAAACCGCTTTAAAAGAAAAGTATTTAAAGTTGCTTTAAATGGAAATTTTACTTGCCCAAATCGTGATGGAACCATAAGTACGAAGGGTTGCATTTTTTGCTCAGAAAAAGGAAGTGGTGATTTTGCTGGGGACGTCAATGAACCACTTGCAACCCAATTTAATACAATTCGGGCAATTATCCATCAAAAATGGAAAGATGCAGCATATATCGTTTATTTTCAAGCAAATACTAATACATATGCACCATTAGATCGACTCAAAAAATTATATGAAGAAGCAATTAATTTAGATGAAAATATTGTTGCTATAAGTATTGCAACTCGTCCTGATGCGATTAGTGATGAAGTAATTAATTACTTAGGAGAATTAAATAAAAAAATCCCTGTATGGATTGAACTAGGTTTACAAACAATTCATCAAAAAACTGCTAATTTTATAAATCGAGGATATCAATTAGACGTCTTTACCTCAACTGTTTCCAAATTACGTCAACAAAATCTCGAAGTTATTGTTCACATCATCAATGGTTTACCTTACGAAACCAAAGAAATGATGCTTGAAACAATTAATTTTCTTAATCAGTGTGATATCCAAGGAATTAAAATTCATTCCTTATTTATCTTAGAAAATACCATCTTAGGTAAAATATATCGTACTAATCCTTTCCCGATATTATCACTTGAGGAATATGTTGATATTGTGACTGAACAATTGGCATTATTAAGGCCAGATATCGTCGTTCATCGAATTAACGGAGATGCTCCAAAAGAAGAATTAATCGCCCCTTTGTGGAGCCAAAAAAAATTTATTGTAATGAATGAAATTGATAAAGAAATGAAAAAAAGAGATTATTATCAAGGGTGTAAATATCAAAGAAGTGAGTAGGATGTACTCACTTCTTATT
>DATCKF010000115.1:0-2404 GCA_036562395.1 Bacilli bacterium | reverse complement strand
ACCAAATGAATGTTTGCAACAAGAACATTTGCAACTTCTTGCAATTTTAAATTTTCCTTTGCTTCTTGTAACTCAATTTCTTGTTTTGCGAGTTTTTGTGATAGTTTACTTATTTCTTTATTGATGAATTGATATAATCGCTTTTGTTCATTATTTTGACTGATTTCATTCAGTTTATTTGTAAAGTATTCTTCAAGCATTTCGGAAATAGATGCAAAATGTGTTCTTTTCCCTTCTAAATGTTTTAAATCAAAAACATAAAAATAAACTTTATCATTTGTTTCAATAATTGTTGGGTTCTTTTCTTGATTTATGACTTTTTTGAGATTACTAACATAATTTATTTCTTCAAGCAACAGCTTTGATACTCCTTCTAATTCTTGAAATTGATAATCTATAATTGTATAAGGATTAACTTTATTTGATTCAAGAAATTCATATGTTGCTTTAGGTTGTAAGATTCTATCTTCTTGAATCGACTTTTTAAGACATTCAAGGATAGTATAATTATTATCAGTTATAATTAAATTACTGTTTCTGCCTGTTAATTCAAGAATGATGTTATAATATAAGTGATAACCTAAATCATCAGTATTTGTAATATTCATAATAATGATTCGATCATTATGATATTGATATAAATCTGTAATTAATCCACCTTCAAGATGCTTTTTTAAAAATGCTGATAAAATTGTTGGTGAATGTAAGTATTGTTCTTCAGTTAAACGGATATGAGCACCATGAGCGTTTAATGTTATCAATAATTTTTGTTTATATGGAAGGACAAACTGATATTCATAATCGTTTATGCAAATTAATTTTTGAATTCTTTTATTAATAATTTGTGGTTTTATTTCTTCGAGTAAATAATGGATAAAAACGCCATCGATAGCCATCTAAATCACCACTCTCTATTTTAACATATTCACTCAGTATTTTCAAAAAAAACTTTAAATTTTAATTTGCTTGTAGTATAATAATAAATAAGATGAGGTTACAATATTATGAAGCTAGATAACCGCGGTTTATTAATAGTATTATCAGGACCTTCTGGCGTTGGGAAAGGGACAGTTCGAAGTGCTCTCTTTCAAATGACTGGTCATGATTTGGTTTATTCCGTATCAATGACAACAAGACCCCCACGCGAAGGTGAAGTTGATGGACGAGAATATCATTTTGTCAGTCGCGAAGAATTTGAAAAGCGAATCAAAGAAGGAAAGTTTTTAGAATATGCGGAATTTGTTAATCACTATTATGGAACTCCTGCTGATAAAGTTGAAGAACAACTAGCCCAAGGAAAAGAAGTAGTCTTAGAAATCGAAGTTCAAGGAGCCCTACAAGTTCGTAAAAAAATGAAAGATGATGCAATATTTATTTTTATTGCTCCGCCTAGTATTTCTGCCCTTTATGAACGCTTAAAAGGACGAGGTACAGAGTCTTTAGAAATTGTTCGTGCTAGATGTGAGAAGGCGCAAAGAGAAATAGAACTTGCCTATTTATATGATTATATCGTTGTGAATGATACCGTTGAAAATGCTGCTGATAAGATTATGGCAATTATTAGGGCAGAACATGCGAAAACTATCAGAACGATTGCGGAATATCGCAAAATGTTGGGTATCAATGATAGTGATAAATGATTAGAAAGGATGATGAATAATGAAAAATACAAGAATAAAAGACGGGATGAGATATCCTTCAATTGATCAACTCGTTACCAAAACTAAATCAAAGTATAAACTTGTAATTGGCGCTGCGATTAGAGCCAGACAACTAAATGAAGGTCAAAAACCTTTAATTGACAATCCTCATAGTAAAAAAGCAATTGGGATTGCTTTAGAAGAAATATATGAGGGAAAGATTGAAATAAAGTAGCCTTATCAAGTGATATAAGGCTTTTTTCTTTAAAAAGGAGGGTTATAATATGTTTGCGAAAGTGGTAGTAGATATTAAAGCAAGTAATCTGAATGAAACTTTTGATTATTTGATTCCTCAAGAACTTGAAGATTTAATATTTATCGGAAGTCGTGTTATCGTTTCTTTTGGTTTTAATGATGTCTTAGGGTATGTTGTTAAGATTGAAGAAGATAGCGAATATAAAGATAATATTAAACCAATCAAAGAAGTTCTAGATTATGAAAAAGAATTAACCGATGAGCAGGTTGAACTCGCAAAATATTTATCAACATCGTTACATGCCCCCCTTGTTAATACATTAGATTTAATGATGCCTGCCTTTTTAAAATCAAAACAACGAAAATATTTATACATTAATGATTATCAAAAATTACATCCGACTTTGGCGATGCTTTTTAAAGGGAAAAAGAAAGTATTAATTGATCAAGAAATTTTACAACATTTTTCTTTAGTAAAAAAAGAAGTTGCCCAAGGTAATATTCAAATC
>DATCKF010000009.1:0-5358 GCA_036562395.1 Bacilli bacterium | reverse complement strand
ATAATAAAGCAAGGATTAACCTTGCTTATTTTAATTTTGATAATTCTTATAAATATTTATAACTTGAATAATAATAATTTATATGTTAAGATATAAAAGTTGGAGGTATAATGATGATTTACGGTATGAAAATCGCCATTTGCAAATTTTATATGAGGGATAGATAAATTCTTTTTCAAAATAATAAATGTACTGATAATTTTACTAAGAAAGGAATTATTTTATGGAAAAGAAATCTCGAACTCGAATTTTAAATAAAAAAATTGGATTATTTCTACTAAGTCAAAATGTTTCATTATTTGGTTCATCTGTAGTCGCGTTTGCGATTGTATGGTATATTACATTAGAAACTTCATCAGGTCTTTGGTTAATGCTATCAACAATTTCCTCAATGCTTCCTCAAGTTGTCATATCACTATGGAGTGGGGTTTGGGCTGATCGATATAATCGTAAGGCATTAATCATGATTGCTGATGGTTTTATTGCGATTGCCACCTTTGGACTTGCAGTTGCTTTTTATTTTGGATTTAAACATTTAGAATTACTATTAGCTGTCTCAGTTGTTCGTTCGCTTGGGGCAGGTATTCAATCACCAGCAGTGAATGCAATTTTTCCCCAAATTGTACCTCAAGAAAATCTTACCAAAGTTCAAGGTTTATTTCAAACTGTTAGTTCAATCTTAATGTTAATTGCTCCAGCAGTCGGAGGTTTAGTCTTAGAAATGATGGATATTTCATGGGCATTTATGCTTGATGTTATTACTGCTGCCTTAGCAATTGTTATATTTAATTTTATTAAGGTTGATAAATTGGAAGTTAAAGAGAGTAAAACATCATTCTTTACTGACTTAAAAGAAGGAGTGAAATATACATTAGAGCATCCTCTGCTAAGAGGTATTATCATATGTTATGCCTTTTCTTTTTTCTTAATAACACCTGCAGCAGTTTTAACACCGTTACTTGTTCAAAGGAGTTTCGGAGATGAAATTTGGAGACTGACTGCTAATGAAATTGTATGGACTGTTGGTTCTTTAATTGGTGGTTTATATGTATCTCTTCATGGCAATTTCAAGAATAAAGTTCGAACGGTTGCCTTATGTCTTGTTGCTTTCGGGATAACATTTGGTTTATTAGGGGTTGCACCAAATTTTATTATTTATCTTGTTATTATGGGATGTGCAGGATTTTTTATGCCAATTCTTGCAACCACCCAAACTGTCTTTATTCAAAATATCACTCCGGTAACAATGCTCGGAAGAGTTTTTTCAATAATTCAGATTATTGCTGCAAGTGCCATGCCAATAGCAATTTTATTCTTTGGACCTTTAGCTGATGTTGTTTCCGTTGGTATTATCTTATTTATTTCGGGAATATTATTAGCACTGGTTGGAATTATTTATCATTTTAGTATTAAGGATAAATCAAATCTGGTTTATGAAAATCAAAAGGATGTTTAAAAACATCCTTTTACTTATTTTATACTTAAAATAATTATTTGGTAAAATTTGTGTTTCATGTTATAATAAATTAACGTATATATATTAACAAAAGGAGGGAAGAGGATGTTACAATTAAGAAAGATGACAAGTGAAGGTTTTCAAAAATATTATCAAGATGCAATAAGAAAAATTGCGAAAGAATATGTTATTTCGGGTTATTGTGATGAAGATAATGCTCTTGAATATACAAAAAATTTATTTCGGGAAATGTTACCCCAAGGTCTAGGGACCTTAGGACATTATATATTTGATATCGTCAATGGTAATCAAATTATTGGGATGATATGGTATATGATGAAAAGTAATGATGAAGCGTTCATTTGTGATTTTATAATTAAAGAAGAGTATCGTGGTCAAGGCTTTGGGACTGAAACTATGAAGATTCTTGAAGAACATGCTCGGGGATTAGGAATAAAAAAAATGACCCTTCATGTTTTTGGTCATAATAAATCGGCTATTGCTTTATATCAAAAATTAGGTTATACTCCTTTTAGTATGCACATGGCTAAAGAATTATAGAGGATATAATGAAACTTGTATATATTTTTGGTCCAGGTTCCGTTGGCAAGATGACCGTTGGACAAGAGTTAAATAAAATTACAAACTTAAAATTTTTCATAACCATCTATCAATTGAATTAGTTATTGAAGTTTTTGGTGAATATAATAGTAGTGTTATCTCTAAAATCGGGATCTTGTCTTTACTGAGTTTTTAAAAACAAATGATATTTACTTTCATATGGGCATTCGAACGTCAAGAAGATTGGGTTCAAGTCCATAAATATTATGAGTTATATAAAAATGCCGGTGCAGAGGTGCATTTTGTTGAATTGCAAGCCTCTTTACAAGTTCGCTTACGAAGAAATCCAAGCCAAAATCGTTTAATGCATAAACCTTCAAAACGAAATATTCAGTTCTCAACCGAACAAATCATAAGTGAAGATTAAAAGCATCGTTTAGAAAGTTATGAAAATGAAATTCCATCTGATAATTATCTGAAAATTTATAATGATAAGTTAAGTGCTAAAAAAGTTGCAAAGATAATCAAAGATACTTTTAAATTATAAAAAAAAAGATAGATATCTATCTATCCATTTATCTATTTTGCAACTCGATAGCCCTCGGCTGCGAGTGCATCAATTAAATCCTCTTCTTGAACATGATCAGCATGCTTCACAGTAGCAGTATGCTCCTCTAAATTAACCACAACGGAATCAACACCATTAACAGATTCTAATGCTTCTTTTACAGCTGCAGCACAGTGTTCACATTTCATATTTGTAACTTTCAATGTTTTTGTCATATTGTCACCACCTTTCATAACAAAACCATCATATATATTATTGCATCAGTGTTATTATTTATGCTATAGATGGTATTTATATTATAAACCATAAAGTTATTTTTTGTACAAAATATGCTTTATATATAGGAGTAAAATATGGAAATTATTGAAGAAACAAAAAAGTTTTTATTATTGAAAACCCAAATGGGTCAAACGTTTGAAAATTATTATCCATGGCGAAAGCATCAAAAATCAATTTATCTACATTCTTTAAGAGTTCATCACAATGCCTTAAGATTAATGAAAAGTGAAACAGTAAATGAAGAAGAACAAAACATTATTGAAATGGCAGCATTAACTCATGATTTAGGAAAATTAGAAAAAGGAGAAAATCATGGTATAAGAAGTAGGGAAATAGTCTGTGAATGGCTAAAAGAAAATCCTATTATCCAAAAGCAAATTGATTGTAATCGATTATTAGATATCATTGCAAGTCATTCAATTAAAGAAGAAAATGATAATGATATTTGTTCGCAGATATTAAAGGATGCTGATTTATTAGATGAACTCGGAGCATTATCAATCATCATGCAGGTATATAAGACTAATAATGAAGATCCTTTATATTATTATCAAATATTAAATAACTTAAAAACGAAAGAAATGGAATATTGTCTTAAAGCGAAAAGGTTAATTCAAACAAAGTCGGGTCTAGAATATCTAAATCAAAAACTTGATTTCATTAAGAACTTTATTCTTGAATTAGAGGAAGAATTATATGGAGAAGGAAATTCAAATTAAAGAATTAGATAAAAATATATATCAAGGATATAATGTGTACCATCACTATTTCACAAACACCTATTACGAAATTATCAGAAATCCTAATGGTTTTACTTATCAATTGACAAATGGTTGTTTAGAAAAAGGTTTCACATTAACGTTATTTGAAGATTGGCTAGAAGATCCAATTGCGTATGGAGTTTTTATCAAAAATGAAATGGTGGGATTTATTGAAGGAAGTATTGAATCTTGGCATAACCTTTTTCGGATTTCTAATATTTATGTTAATCCTAAATATCGAAAACAAGGTTTGGGATCAATTTTAATGCTTAAGATGATTGAGGTAGCAAAGAGGAAACAAGCACGAGCGGTAATCTTAGAAACTCAAAGTTGTAATTACCAAGCAATTTCTTTTTATCAAAAAAATGGGTTTAATATAATTGCTATTAATACAATCGAATATTCGAATAATGATATTAATAATCATGAAGTTCGTTTCGATATGGCATTATATCTTTAAGATCAATAAATTATTCCTTTATTTACTTATTAAATGATATTTGATATAATTATGATTGAGGGATGTTATGGCAATAATAAGATTGATGAATGAAAATGATTATGAAGGTAAGGGGTATGTTCATTATCAGTCATGGATTGAAACATATACAGGATTAATTGATCAAAATTATTTAAATACTCGGACATTGGATAAATGTATCGATATTGCCAAGAAATATCCAGAAAACACTTTTGTATCAGAAGTGGATGGTAAAATTGTTGGTTTTGCATCATATGGTCAATGTCATGATGAAGATTTAAATAATGCTGGGGAAATCTATGCTATTTATGTCCTCAAAGCATATCAAAATCAAGGCATTGGTAAGATGCTAATGGATGCATGTATCAATGCTTTAAAGGATTATCAATCAATCGTAGTTTGGGCTCTAGCAACAAATGACAAAACCATAGGATTTTATCAGCATCTTGGTTTTATTAAAGATGGTAAAACAAAAGTTGCTGATTTAAAAATAACATCATTAAATGTAGTTAGATTAATTAGGGGGATGAGATGAAAAAAATTAATTTTGTTATCAGTTTAAACGCTAACTACATTTATCACATGTTATCAATATCAAAATGTGGTTATATTAATATGTATCGGACTAAATACAAAAACTTACATCGTCAAGATGATTTAAATAAATTATTCTTTAATAAACATCTATTATCTGTTGCTGATGGCAAAAAATTAGGAACATTATATAAATTAATAACAAATCCAATTCTTAGTGATGAACAGGATATTGTTAGTTATTATTCTATATTATATGAGCTTTTTAGTACTTATGATATCAAAGAGAATTTTAACAAATATTACGAAATCAATCATCTTTTCTTTGATGGGATGAGCCATTTCGATTTATATAAAGAATATCAACGTTATAAAAATGAAATATCCGCGATTTCAAAAGTGATGATAGAAAATTTTGAAATATATAAACAAAAAGTATGGCCAGATACCCAAAAAGAAATCCAAAAAGTTATTAATAGTTTAAATAAAATCTTTACAAGACGTGATTATATTGACGAATGGGAAAAGTTACTTAAGGTTAATTATGAAGATGATTTTTATGCTTATTTATGTAATGCAATTAGTAATGGCCCCCAAGGGATAGCTTTTGCAAATAACAAAGTACTTTTTTCTTCAACTGAATATGAAGATCACTTATGCAATTTAATCAGTCATGAATTAGGACTTGCGATGTTAAAAAAGGTGATTAAGGATTATC
>DATCKF010000004.1:0-5599 GCA_036562395.1 Bacilli bacterium | reverse complement strand
CTCAAAATGTATAAAACTCCTAAACTGTAATTCTAAATCCACATGTGATAGTTTTCACCACCCACTATCTCTCTATACTTACAATCATGGATTTATACTTCGGTTTAATCATCGTTTTTATTTAGTTGATTCACGCCATATAATTTGATAATCTATAAAGATGTTTTCTGGTTTTACATCTTCATTTTTCATCAATTGCGTCAAGTTTGTCATTGCGGTGTTTCCAATTTCATAAATTGGAGTTTCAACACATGTCAATTTTGGATTTGACAATTCAGCATATCTCGTATTTTGAAAACCTATGACTTGCATTTCTTCTGGAACTTTAATGCCACGTTTAATAGCAACATTCATAAATGAAATAGCAATTGAATCACGGGCTGATAATACAACATCAGGTTGCTCATTTGATTTTAAATATTCATTGAATTGAATTTCATTTTTATTAATATCACCAGATGAACGGATTATTTTAGGAGATAATCCTGCTTCATTCATCGCTTTTACATATCCTTGTTCTTTTAAGCTATTGATTGCAAAATTATGTTCTGTACCAATGAAGAGGATTTTCTTGTTCCCACGGTTGATCATCTCTTTGGTAATATTATAAGCACAACCTTCATTGTCAATACTTACGCTTCCATATTGAGAATTTTTTGAAATAGCGTTAACAAAAATCACCGGAACAGGAGTGTTGGCAATTTGTTCATACGTTTCATCATCCATTTCATCACTCATAAAAAGAATTCCATCGACACTTGAGGCGATTACTTCGCTCCATGTTTCAACTTGATTTTCATTTTCGTCATTAATGAAAAGTCGGATTGAATAGCCAAATTTCTTAGCACTATCAACGATTCCTTGGATCATTTCTGATACGGAAGCTCGCATAACCGTTGGAACAACAATTGCAACTGTTGTTGATTTGCGACTGGCAAGGCCACGAGCATTTGCATTTGGCTTATACCCTTTTTCTTTAATTATTCGTAAAACTTTTTCACGAGTTGCCTTTTTAACTTTCTCGGGATGATTTAAAACTCTTGATACTGTTGCGAGACTGACCCCAGCTGCTCCAGCAATATCATAAATTTTTGGTTGATTCATCTTTCCCACCTCTATTGGTATATTCATTTTACCATAACGTGAAACCTTTTTCAAGTTATTTAATTGAGAATTTTATTAATATGTTTACGAATATTTCCTGCACCCATAAAAATGATAACACTATTGTGATATTTTTTAAGAGTTGCCAATAATCCTAAACTAAATCTTTTCGCATTCTGAAAAATATTGCGAACCTTTTTTTCTAAAGCTGGATTATATTTTTCTCGTTTTGACGTAAATGTTTTCGCAACATATAGTTCATCGACACCACCAAAACAATTATTAAATTCATGTGCTAAGGCAAGTGTTCTTGTGTAAGTATGAGGTTCAAATAAAACAATAATATTTTTATTCGGATATTTTGCTTTGACAGTTTCAATACAAGCTTTTATTTCCGTTGGATGATGTGCATAATCATCAATAATCACATTATCATAATAAAAATGCTCTTCCATCCGCCTATTCGGGAGTTTGAATTTAAAAATTTTATCTTGAAGAAGATGGATATCGTCACCAACTAAATAATATAAAGTCAAGCTTGCAAGAAAATTATAAATCATATGCCTTCCGAGGAACGGTAAATATATTTCCAAGACATTGCCATCGATTTCGATTTCTAAAAAATATCCCGTTTCAACAGTTTCTTTAATTTTTGCTTTTGTAAAGTTATCATAATTAAAGCCAAATGTATATTTATTATTATGAATAATTGCTTTGCAATTATTATCATCACCATTAATAATTAATACTTTAGCTTTACTACTCGCGACTTGAAATGAATTTTTAACTGCTTCTATGTTTTCAAAAAAATCAGGATGATCATAATCAATATTATTAATTATTAAATAATCACAATTAAAAACATGAAAATGATTTTTATATTCACAAGCTTCAAAAATGACATATTTATAATCTTTATTTCCGATTCCTGTTCCATCCCCAACAATTGCACTAATTGGATGATGTTTTAATAATGAAGAAATCAATAAAGTTGTTGTTGTTTTACCATGAACCCCACTGACACCAATTTTAATCCCTTGATAATATTTTTCAATAAATTCATGATAATAATAATATTCATATTGTTTTTCTAAAACCGTTTTGACTTCAATATTATGCTCATCATAGGCTGCACTTATAATATATATTTTATCATCAGTAATATTTTTCTCATCAAAAGGACTCACTTTAATGTCATTCTCATTTAAAACACGGGATGTGAAAAAATCCTCATCAACATCGCTACCGGATATATCATTGCCCAACTGTTTTAAACTGACAGCTAATGCTGACATACCTGTACCTTTAATCCCGATTAAATGATATTTGCCCACAATTTACACCTCGCTTTAATATATGCTTTCGCCTTTAATTAGGAAACGGGTGTAAAAGAAAAAAGCAGAAATTTCTGCTTTTTTAACTATCGACGTTCTTTGATACGCGATGCTTTTGTTGATAAAGCACGAATGTAATTTAATTTAGCGCGACGTACTTTACCTTGATGAACTACTTCAATTTTCGCAATATTAGGTGAATGAACTGGAAATGTTCTTTCAACACCAATACCATATGAAATTTTACGAACGGTAAATGTTTCGCTAATACCGCCCCCACGTCTTTTTATTACTAACCCTTCAAATGCCTGAATACGATCACGGTTACCTTCATGAATCTTTACATCAACACGAACAGTATCCCCAGGACGAAATTCAGGAATGTCAGTACGTAGGTAATCTTTAGTCACAGCATTAATTAATTCTTGACTCATTTTTTTCACTCCTTCTGCCAATGTTCATTCCTATCATGACAATAGTAGCGGAACATCGTGTTAACGGTAAATATTATACCATATTCTTTATTTATTGTAAATCTTTTTTAATCAATTCTAAAAAATTTAAGTCTTCTTTTGTTAAGGATACGTTATTTAATAAATCCGGTCTTCTTAGATATGTTTTCTTTAATGCTTGATAGCGACGAAATTTACGAATTTCTTCGTGATTTCCGGAAACTAAAACACTTGGAACTTCAAGACCATCATATATTGCTGGTTTTGTATATTGAGGATATTCCAAAAGCCCTGATGTGTAACTCTCTTCAATCGTCGACTCTTCACTGATCGCTTCAGGTAAAAGACGAATTACACTATCGATAATTGTTAATGCGGGAATTTCTCCACCTGTGAGGACATAATCACCGATTGATAATTCTTCATCAATGTAATGAGTTATCCTTTCATCAACACCTTCATAGTGTCCACAAATAACAACCAAATGTTCTCTTTTACTCAAATCGCTTGCCTTTTTTTGATTATAAAGAGCCCCAGATGCGCTTGTTAATACTTTATAAGCTTTATCATAATTAGGAATTGCTTTTAAACAATCAACAAGTGGTTGCAAAGTTAAAACCATACCTGCACCTCCACCATATGGAGTATCATCAACTTTTTGATGCTTATTTAGAGAATAATCTCGAAAATTATGAATATTAACTTGTACAATCCCTTTATCAATTGCTCTTTTGATGATTGAAGAATTAATTACTCCCGTAAACATTTCAGGGAATAATGTTAAAATGTCAATTCTCATATTAAACCTTCAATAACATTAATGATAATTTTATCATTAGTAACTTCAATAATAAATTCCGAAACAAATGGTACATAAAAAGTTCTACCATTTTTAATTTCAAGATTAATACCATGAGGTAATTCACGAATATCAATTACTTTTCCTAAGTAATTATTATTAGTATCATATACGAGTTTACCAATTAAATCTTCATAATAATATTCATTATCTTCTAATTTATCTTGATGAGGAGTATAAAGCTCACAATCAATAAACTCCAGTACTTGATTAATGTTATTTAGATTATTAAAAGTGATTAAATCATAATTTTTATGACGACGATGAGAATTAATTATTATCTCTTGGAATTCATTATTTTTTTTAAGATATAAAGTATTACCCGGTTTAAAGCGATCAAAACTTGTATCAGCTTTTACTTTTACCTCTCCTTTAATTCCATGAGTTCCAATTATTTTGCCAACTAAATACATCATTTCACCAACTTAATTTTTGATTTTTGCTGCTCTTAATGAATTAAGGATAGCAATTAAAGAAACCCCAACATCTGCAAATATCGCTTCCCACATTTTTGTAATTCCTAAAGGTGCTAAGGCAAGAACGATAATTTTAATTGCCAGTGATAAAATTATATTTTGAATAACAATTCGTTTTGTCTTCTTTCCAATTTTAATTGCGAGTGGAATTTTGGTTAAATCATCGTCCATTAATATGACATCAGCAACTTTAATTGCTGCATCACTTCCTAAGCCACCCATGGCAACACCAATATCAGCACTACTTAAAACAGGTGCGTCATTAATTCCATCACCAACAAAGATTTGTTTTTGATTCTCGCCATATCGATGTTTTAATTCATGAAGTTTTTCAACTTTATCAATTGGGTACATATTGTAATAGTAATGTTCAATGCCAATTTCATTCGCTACCATCGTTGCCTCAAGTTTTTTATCACCTGTAAACATCGCTGTTTTGATTTTCATTGCTTTTAAGGCTGCGATTGTCTTTTTAGCTTCTTGACGAATAGCATCTTTTAAAATAATATAACCTTGATAAATCATATCTTTGACGATATGCACAACAACTCCATCAGTGACAATTTTCTCATACTCAATATTTAATTTACTTAAATAATTATCATTAGCAACAATTACATCATGATCATCTAAATATATTCGATTTCCCGTTTTCGTTTTTAACGGATGATTGCGAATTCTTTTTAAGTCAATATTTTCACTTCCGTATAAGTGTACAATTGATTTCGCAATCGGATGATTTGATGTTATTTCACAATATGCTGCAAGTTCAAGTAATTCTTGTTTTGTCCCAATAATCGGATCAATTGTTTCAACTCGAAAACTACCTTTTGTTAATGTCCCGGTCTTATCAAAAACAACACTACCGACATTTGATAATGCTTCTAAGTAGTTACTTCCTTTAACTAATATACCTTGTTTACTTGCTCCACCTATCCCGCCAAAGAATCCTAAAGGAATGGATATTACTAAAGCACAAGGACATGAAGCAACTAGGAAAATCATTGCGGCATAAATTGATTCTTGAAAATCTGACCATTGTGGTTGCGTTACTGTAATAAATGGCAATAAGGCAACAAATATCGCAAAAATACAAATTGCTGGTGTATAATATCTTGCAAATTTGGAAATGTAATTTTCTGATTTTGATTTCAAACTGTTAGCATTTTCAACCATATCTAAAATTTTGGCAACCATTGATTCTTGATATGGTTTGGACACTTTTACTTTTAATGTTCCATTAATGTTAATTGAACCGGAAATGACATTATCATTGACACCAACATCAATATATTTAGCTTCACCAGTTAATGCTGAAACATCGAGAGCAGCATCCCCTTCAATAATTACACCATCTAGAGGTACTCTTTCCCC
>DATCKF010000002.1:0-6518 GCA_036562395.1 Bacilli bacterium | reverse complement strand
ATTGGTAATTGATTTAAATATGCAAGTGATGAATGTCCTTTACCAAAATCATCTAAGGAAATGATAAACCCATCTTCGCGGAAACGATGTAACATCATGATAGCTTCATCCGGATTAACCATTAATTCGGATTCAGTTATTTCTAATTCAATTTGCTTTGGACTGATTTTTTCCATTTCAAAGATCTTTTTTACTTGATTATAGAATTCCCGATTTAATAAGTTTTTAACCGAAACATTTATTGAAATATGAATTTCGATATTTTCATATTTGAATTCTTTAATTTTCATGATTGCTTTTTTCAGAACCCAAGTAGTTAATTGATGAATTAATTGCGTTTCCGCAATCATCGGAATAAAATCATTCGGCATGATAAGTCCACGTGTTGGATGTTGCCATCTAATTAAAGCTTCAAGACCAATTAACTTTTTCGTTTTGACATCTATCTTCGGTTGATAAGCAAGCGTTGTTTGATTGCTTGATAAAGCTTCAATAAACACTCCTAATAACTCAAAACCATTAAAAAAGTTCGGATTGATTGTATGAAAAATAACATATTCTAAATTATGTTTTTGGGCTTGACGAGCTGCGATATCGGTTTTCTTATATACATGCGGATTAATCGCATCATCACGACTAACGATATTTACCCCTATCGAAAATTCAATATAAAAAGGAACTTCATCAATATTTAAAGGTTGTTTTAAAATATCTAAGACTTTATAAATATCGGAATATAATTCACTATATGGCTTTGCAAGCCATAATTTATTATTATTTCTTTGAATAATAATTGATTCTTGGGGTAAATCTCTTTTTAAATACATATATATTTTTTTCAAAATTTGATTATATATATCAACACCGATTAAATCACCAATTTGTTCGGAATTATTGATAATGATGGTCATTAAGATAAATTCATTGGCATCTGATTCAACTCTTTTTAAATCATTTAAATAATTGACATTGGGAATTAGGGTATCGGGATTGTGAGAATAAAGGGTAGATATCGTTTTAATACTTTTCTTTAAAGCATTCGCTGTATATCCACATATTGCCCCGACAATTACAAAAATGATTAATCTTAAAAACCAATTTGCAAAATCTTGTGGATTTTCACCATCAATTGTCATAAGTGGGCCTAGTAAGATTCCCCCGTAAATACCAATAATGATTCCCATTTTCGTTCCTAAACTAATACCCGCAAGGATTATCGGAATATACATTAAATGTGAATATGAATATTTAATTCCTCCTGTAAATTGGACTAACATATATATTAGAGGTGGCATGATTGTGACTGGAATGATACTCATTAAATCAAATTTACTTTTTAAATTAATGATTGCTTGCGTAAATTTGCTTATTGGCTTGTGATTCAATTTCATCCCCCCTATATAAATTTGCTATTTAACTTTGTTTTCTTATTGCTAGTTTTTCTTTAATATCATTAAAACGTTCACGATCAAGATTGGCATGTTTTCCAAAATAAACGGAAGCAATAAAGATTAATCCTGGTAATATACCAATCACGATTCTTATCGCAAGTAATGCACTTTGAGGTTGAACTAAAATCTTTCCGTCCATGCTTTCTACATACCCACATAATCCTAAAATCCAACTGACAATCGCAATTGCAAAACCAGATGCTGTTTTATAGACAAATTGTACGATCCCATAAAAAGCTCCTTCACGTCTTGTGCCATTGACATATTCGTCCACTTCAACAACATCAGGAATGGAAGCAAACGGTAAGATTTGAATGGCACTCATTCCCGCTCCTACTAAAATGACAACAAGAGCCAAAAAGAAATAACTAACGAAAGGATTATTTGCATTATAACTAGGGATGATAAGACATAATAATAAAGATAAAGTAATGCCAATCACCGCGACACGATAGACTTTAATGTTGTTGTATTTACTTGCAAAATTGACCCAGATGGTCGCAGACAATATGGCAACAATTAATGGGAGGGCAATGAAAATCATCGAAATTTCTCCGCCACCAACATTTCCAAATCCTAAAGCATCATTGATAAAAAATAAAAAAACTGCCATGATGATGTCAAAACCAACCATTGATAGTAAGTAATGCATCATCATATATCGAAATTCTTTTAATTTAAAAAATTCTTTAATTGTAACAATAAATGATTTATTAAAGGTTTCACTACTATCGTATCTTTCTTTCACACCAAAGCCACATATTAACATGATGATTAAAGCAATAAAGCCAAAAATTATACTTGCCACTAAGTATCCAGTTTTGACACTACCAAAGGCAGTAGCAAGAATACTCCCTTCACCTTCTGCTAAGAGGGCAAAGATCGCAGCACCCAATAATAAACCGATGTTTGCGAAAATGATGCGAATTCCATTTAGAGAAGTCCGCTCATCATAGTCTTGCGTCATATTGGCAGTTAAGGCATTATAAGGAACATAGACAACTGTCCAAACTGTAGTAAATAGCATATAGATGCCAGCATAATAGATAAATTTCATTAATTGCGATGTATTTTCATTAAATGGACAAATCCATAAAAGAATAAAACAAATTCCATAAGGAATCGCTCCAAATAATATATATACTTTTCTTTTTCCCCATTTTGATTTTGTATGATCACTAATGATCCCCATAAGGTAATCAGTAATGGCATCTAAACCTTTACCGATAATAAAGACAAGTCCAGCGAGTCCAGCATTAAGTCCAGCAACACTTACCATGAAATATAATAAGTAAAAACTAATGGCTGCTAAAATAATATTTGATGACAAATCTCCTAATCCGTAACTGATTTTTTCTTTTCGTGTTAACATATGTTTCTCCTTGATTTACATTATATCACTAATCATTTTCTTTTTAAACATTTTTCTGCAATTTTCTCATTAATCTTCAAAATGATTAATTACTCATGCGAATAGTAAAACACGATTTAAAGGGAAATACAAGCCCTTAATAAGAATATAAAAAGCACTTCTATGAAGAAGTGCAATTATTGTTAATTTAATTTTGTCCACTTAGCATATAAAGTTTTACTAGCATAAGTATCATCATTTATATGTTTTATTTCTTTTCCAAGTCCTTTATAGTTATCGTACCAGCCGCTAAATTTATATCCATTACGAGTAACGACTGGGAATTTCACTTCATCACCAACAATATATCTTACTTTGATAATTTGCGAGTTTGTTGAATCGGCTAATTTTTCTTTAATTCCCGCACCACTATAGTCTGCAGTTTTTGGCCATGTTAAATGGAAACGACTAACAAATAATGAATTTAATTCCCAACGTACTTGAGCTTCTTCTTTAAATTGACCATTTTCATAATCGAAAAAGCTTAATTCTTGTGGATCTCTCTTCTTAACTGTACGTACGTAATCTATTAACCACCACCATTTATTATGATATTCGGTAATGGAGAAGAATTTATTTAAACTGCCTTTATTACGATAAGTTACTTTACAGAAATCAGAAATAGGACCATGTTCTTTTGTCCTTTCAACATCCTTTGTAACTACTTCGCCGACAACTAAGGAGAAGTCTTTTAAGAAATCACTATATAAGTCTTCAAATGTTGCATAACCATCATTAGAATGGAAAATAGTATGGGTAGCCCAACGTGCATAAAATGTTACATCTTTTTTAAGATCTTTTGATATTTCCTTTACTGGTTCACCTTTAAAATCAGGATTATCATACCAACCAACAAATTCATAGCCATCACGACGAGGTTTCGCAAGTCTTTGATTTTCTTTTGGATTTACTTCATAAGGTGGTAAGTAAACACCTGGGCAATTTTGAAGTTTATTTAAGATGCGATCAACTCGAACTGTTGGTGATTCAGGGCTTTTCTCTAAATCTTCAACAGTTGTATATTTAAAGAATTTTGCTGTATCAACAAGTGATGCCCAAGAACTAGCAAAGAAATCATCAGCATGAGGTTCAATGCATCCTTCAATAATTCGCCATAAAGCAAAGAATTCAATTAAATGCGGAATTAATTCTTTATATTTATTATTGTGATAGCAATAACCAATAAAGTAATCCGTTGGTTGATCTTCAACTTTACCGCCAATTTCTTCTTTTAAATAATATTTGCCAACCATATTACCAATGATATATGGTTCTGAATTAATAAAATCAGCAAGTGGCATTGATTTTAAATCCGTATCATAATTTTCATTAACGAAATGATATAAATCGGTATAAAAAGCTTCTTTTACTTCATCTTTTGGGGCCCATACGCCACCATTTAACTCATAGTTAATTTTTACTGCCATTATATCTCTCCTTTTACAACTAATTATATCATTAAGTAATCAAAAAGACAATGATAATTTAATGAAAATGATTTTATTTTTACATATTCTAATCTATTCTTTAAAAATATTTTGTTTTTCTATAAAATTTTTGAAATGTTGAAAAATTTGTAAAAATATGGTATAATATATATGCAAACGTTTGCATTGGCGGAATAAGGATGAAAGGAGGTAGAACTTGTGTTACGCCAATCATCTTTGCACAAGTTCATGTAATGTGAAGAAGTTTTCATTTATTTTAGTTTTTGTAGTCGCATTGTTGCTTGCGGGATGTCATAAAACCCCGAAACTTCAGCTCAACGAAGCGGATACAGAAATTATACTGACAATTGGCCAAGAAAAGACCATTACTCCGCTCGTTGATGACGGAACTCTATTGGATTGGACATCAAGTAATAATGATATCGCAACAGTAGATGATGGAAAAATCAAAGCTATAAGTGCCGGAGAAGTAAATATCACGGTTATGATTGTTGGGACAAAGATAAGTGAAAATATTCATCTTACCGTTACATATCCAGATCCAATTAGTGTAGAAATTATCGGTGCCAAAGACGTGATAATTGGAGACACCTTAAAATTAAATGCAAATGTCTTGCCAGAAAATTCAGAGCAAAATGTTATATGGAGCAGTAGTAATAGTAATATTGCAACAATTGATAATGAAGGGAATTTAGAAGCGATTGCTTTAGGGGAAGTTGTAATTACAGCAACAGTAAAAAATGCCAATATCTATAATAACGTAACAATCAATGTCATCAAACCAAAACCAAGCTCAATTAACATTTTGGGGCCAAAAGATATGAAAGTTGGAGAGGAAAAAGCGTTTGTTGCTAACATTAACCCATCGATTGCTTATGAAGATATAATTTGGAGTGTTGATAATTCCAATCTAGCAATCATTACTCAAGATGGAATACTTAAAGCTTTAGATGAAGGGACTGTTGAAATTAAAGCAACGAGTGCTGTAGATGATACTATCTTTCATACTTTTACAGTGACAATTACCTATCCAGAACCTACTTCTATTTCAATTGATGGATTTGATGAAATTGAAATTAATAATACACCAACGTATATTGCGAAAATCACACCAAAGAATGCAAAAAAAGTTGTTCGCTGGGAAGTAGATAATAGTGATGTTGCCATCATTTCCAACCATGGGGTGTTAACTCCTTTAAAGGAAGGTAAATGTACTATAAAAGCAATAAGCACAACAAATGAAGAAATATTTGCAACCAAACTCATTACCATTTATAAAACTCCAACAAAAATTGAATGTGAAATCCCAGAAGTATTGGTTGTTAACGGATTTACAAAAATAAATCCAATCCTCTTCCATAATGATGAAATAATCCAAAACAACATAACCATTACTTCATTAGATCCTAATGTTTTAAGTATTGCAAATGATGTACTTACTGCTCATAAAACCGGAGAAGTCACAATTACTATTCAAGCAATCTATCATGAAGATCTTAAAATAAGCAAAATAATAAGAGTTATCCAAGAAAGCGATATTAATAAAAATAATATTTTAGTATCAGATAAGTATCAAGATTATGAAGCTTTTGTATATGATAATCGTTCATATGTAATGGGATTGAATGCCTTTAATTCGATAACAGAAGCTATGAATCAAGCAATAGAAGGAACAACGATTATTTTAAGTTCTGGAACATATGATGAAGAGATAAATATTTATAAAGATAATCTAACATTTACAGGAACAAATGCTACTCTTACGAACAAAATATATATTAAGAGTAATAACATTACCATAACAAATTTAACATTTACAGACAAAGCCCAAATTCTTGGAAATGATGCAGGAAATATTAAAAACTTTACATTTACGAATAATTATGTTAATAATATAAAATCTAATTTTCTAACATTTCCCGTTTTAAATGAACAAACAAAGAACGAAAACTTTGAAATTACAAATAACACTTTTACATCTAACAATCAAGAAGTTAACTTCATTCGTTTAAGTAATATTGAAAATCTTATCATTTCCAATAATATTTTTCAAGGAAATGCAATGGATGCTATCATTATTCTTGGAAATGGACCATTATCTCAAGAATCAAACATTACGGGAATCGGAGCAAGTGGTATTATTAATATTAGTAATAATAGTTTTTCTAATATCGGTTTAAGAGCAATTAATATTAGTTTATATAGTGC
>DATCKF010000114.1:0-1671 GCA_036562395.1 Bacilli bacterium | reverse complement strand
TAATATCCCAGTTTTAAATGCGGATATTGTGACTGGTGTCTTTTTGATGCTTACATTTCAAGTTGTAGCATTGATGTTACCAAATGTAAGGATCTTTGGGTATTATACAATGCTCATTAGTCATATTTTCTTTTGCATTCCGTATATTATTTTAAGTGTCTTACCAAAACTAAATGAGATTGATAGTAACCTTTTTGATGCAGCCTTAGATTTGGGGTGTACACCTTTTTCTGCCCTTCGAAAAGTTATAATTCCTTCAATTAAAACAGGTATCATTTCCGGGGCATTAATAGCCTTTACGATGAGTATTGATGATTTTGTGATAAGTTATATGACAACCGGTAATGGTGTTCAAAACTTTTCAATTTGGTTATACTTAATTAAAAACCCTTTAAAAAATAATGCATTGCAAAAAGCAGCAGCATATAATACATTAATATCACTAACAACAATATTAATTTTAGTTGTGTATAATATTCTTCATAAAAAGAAAGGAAATGATAAATGAAAAAAATATTTGTTATCATCTTATTAGTATTTGGAATATCAGCATTAAGTGGTTGTAATGGTGGTCCAGTTTTAAATATTTTAAACTGGGGAGAATATATTAATGAAGATTTAATTGCTGAATTTGAAGCTTTATATAATGTTCGTGTTGAAATCGATCCAGCTGAATCAAATGAAGCAATGTATACAAGAATCAATGCCGGAACGACTAAATATGATATCGCAGTTCCAAGTGATTACATGATTCATAAATTATATAAAGAAAATTTACTTATTGAATTAGATTTTGATAAGCTTCCTAATTATAAGTCAACATATTTTGATCCAAATTTAGAAGCATTACGTGCAGACTATTTTGAAAATAATCAAAAATATGCCGTTCCATATTTCTGGGGAACTTTAGGAATCATGTATAATAACAAAAAACCACGAATTAAAGAACTTGTTGAGGAATATGAATGGGAAGTATTCTTTAATAAAGATGTAACTGGTGATGCAAAAGTAGCGATGTATAATTCAAGTCGTGATGCGATTGCAGCTGCAGAATTGTATTTAGGTATGAGTCTAAATACAACATCTCGTAATGATTTACAAACAGTTGAAAATTTATTAAAACAACAAAATTATTTTACATGGGGTACTGATAACCTTAAGCAAATGGTTGCGGATGGAAATTGCGATATTGCCTTAGTTTATTCAGGTGATTTCTTCGATATGCTTTATGGAACATTAGAAGAAGATGGAGAAGTTACATATAATATGCATGTTCCAAACGTCAATAATATTTGGTTTGATGGTATGGTTATCCCAAAAACGTCGGAAAATATCGATTTAGCACATCAATTTATTAATTTTATGCTTGACCCAGATAATGCTTATGAAAATGCTACTGAAGTTGGATATTGTCCAACATTGACAAGTGCTTATGAAGCATTGTTAGAAGATCCTGATTTTACGGAAGTTGTTACAAATTATCCATTTTATCCTGGTGATATCACTAATGGAGAAATATATCAAGATTTAGGTCAAGAGATTTATGAACTAATGGATACAATCTTAAGTAATGCAAAATCATAAGGTGTTGCTTCACACCTTTTTTCTTGTTTAGTGATTGTAGTTGTGATATAATAAAAAAGAGGTGAAACAATGTTAAAAATAACCAAT
>DATCKF010000113.1:0-1814 GCA_036562395.1 Bacilli bacterium | reverse complement strand
AATTTGATAATGTTTCCTTTAAATTTGATGATACTGATAAACATTTATTAGATGGGGTATCATTTAAAATCAATGCTGGAGAAACGATTGCGATTATCGGTCGAACTGGTTCAGGAAAATCAACAATTGCCAATATTTTAGTTAGAATGTATGATTATGATAAGGGTAGTATTAAAATTGATGGAGTAGAATTAAAAGATATTTCGAAACATCATGTCCGTGAAAATATCGGTATTATCCTTCAAGATCCGTTCCTCTATGCAAAATCAATTCTTGATAATATCCGTATTGCTAATCCAAATATTCCGGAAGAAAAAGTTCATAATGCTACAAAAACTGCTGCTGTTCATCAAGATATCATTAACTTTAATCAAGGATATCAAACTTTAGTTGGTGAAAAAGGTGTTACTTTAAGTGGTGGACAAAAGCAAAGAGTTGCGATTGCGAGAATGCTAGTCTTAGAAAAACCAGTCTTAATATTTGATGATAGTTTAAGTGCAGTTGATACAAAGACGGATGTAAAAATAAGAAATGCTTTAAAAGAAAATAATCGTAATTTGACATCAATCATTATTACTCATCGAATCACGACTGCCAAAGAAGCTGATAAAATCATCGTTTTAGAAGATGGTAAAGTTTCCGCAATCGGTACTCATGAACAATTATCAAAACAACCGGGATTATACAAGACCTTATGGGATATTCAAGGAGCCCTTGAAGAAGAATTCACAAAAGTTGTGAAAAAGAAGGAGGGTGAGGAAAATGAATCAATTTGAAGAATTTGATTTTGATAAGCAGAAGATAAGTATTAGTGTCTGGAAAAAAGTTATCAAGATGGTTTTGAAGAAGAAAAAAAGTGTTGTCTTCTTAATCATTTCCGTAATTATTCTTGCATTTCTTGATATTATAAATCCATTAATCAATGCTGCAGCTATTGAAAAATTCTTTGAGAAGAAAGATTTTACTGATATTTATATATATATTATTGCCTTTGTTTTAATGGCACTTGGATACTTTTTAGTTATCTATGGATTTATAAAATGTGCTGGGGATGTTGAAGTGGAAATTGGATATGAAATAAGATCTGAAGCCTTCACTAAATTGCAAGAATTACCTTTTGCTTATTATGATAAAACTCCAGCTGGTTGGATTATGGCAAGATTAACAAGTGACTCAAGAAAACTTGCAAATATTTTATCTTGGGGTTTAGTTGATATATTCTGGGGCGGATTTACGATGTTTGGAATCTTAATCGTTCTATTCATCTTAAAATGGCAATTAGCCCTAGTCATCGTAATCTTACTTCCAGTGATGTTTGTTGTCAGCTTATATTTCCGTCAGAAAATTTTAAAAGAATATCGTGGCGTCCGAAAAATAAATTCGAAAATTACAGCTTCATATAATGAAGGTATTCTTGGGGCAAAGACTACGAAAACTCTCGTCTTAGAAGAATCTAGAAATAATGAATTTAATGATTTGTGTATGAATATGAAACGTCAATCAATTAAAGCAATCATTATTTCGTCAGTTTTCTTCCCAATCTTGATATTACTTTCATATATTGGGGTTGGTTCGATTTTAAGAGTCGGTGGCGAGATGTATTTAAATGCTTTGATTGACCTTTCAATTCTTTATGCATTCATTCGTTTTGCGCAATTCTTCTTTGATCCAATTGCTCAAATCGGTAGGATAATTGCGGAATTTCAACAAGCTCAAGCTTCAGCAGAAAGAATTATGATGCTCATTGAAACCGAACCAGAAATAAAAGATACTGAAGAAGTTATCGAAAAGTATGGAACTCTTTTTGAACCAAA
>DATCKF010000106.1:0-8463 GCA_036562395.1 Bacilli bacterium | reverse complement strand
ATATCAAAGTTATATAATTTAATTTCATAAGCATTTGGTATAATTTGATATCCTTTTTTATTATTTTCAACAATTTCTTTACTTATGTACCACGGGTCATATCCTAACAAAATCCCTTTTAAAATATATTGGTCGTAATTTCTTGTATTAAACCCTATCCATATATCATTTTTAAAATAGTTATAATATTTTCTTAGCATTTCTCTATCGTTTATAATAACTTTCCCTTTTCTTGTACTATATTCACAAAGAACCACTAACCAGTCATATGCAAAAACCTCAAAATCGTAAAATATTAATCGCCTATCCATTTAATACCTCCTTGGATAAAGCAATTTTTACCCAAATAATTTATTAAAATCAATTTCATTTGCATCATTCTTTTCCTTAAAGTTATTAGCATTTTCTTCCAAAAAGGCTTTATAAAACTTACAATTTTTTCGATGTGGACAAAGCACTCCACAATAAAATGAATTTGTTTGATCTATTTCAATTGCTTTCCATTCTTTTTCATCATTACTTTTATTTTCAATTTGCTTAACAGTATTTATTATATACTGTTCAAATTCCTCAATTCGATCTTCAGTAGCTTCGTATTCCACTAAACAATCTTCAAGCCAAAATTGTTCCTGGATTGCTTTTGGCATACAATTTAAATTATTTTCTTCAACCGCTTTATCAATTAACAATTCAACTTCAAAATCGTTCATATTTAATTGATATAATTTCTCTTCTAATTGTTTTTTAATTTCTTTAACCCATTTTCCTCTGCTGCACATTTTCGTTTTAACTTTTCCATTTTTTTGTTTTATATGTACATTTACATATTTAATCATATTCCACATTAATTTATCGACTTTCATATTACTCGTTGATTCAATTCCTAATTTATACATGATCAGCTGTCTACCTGCTTCAATTAACTTTTTTCCACTAAACTTACTCGAAGTTTTCCAGTCAATAACATTTACATAAGGATATCCTTTTTCGCTTGGAACAATGCAATCAACATATCCATGCAACCAAACGCCTTTTAAATTAAACAAAATTAACGTTTCAATGGCCATTTTTCCTTTCATCGGTGTGAAATTACTTATAAAATGTTCAACATCTTTAATCCATCTTGATTTAATTGTTTCATTAGGAAAATTAATACCTAAAACTTCCAATTCAATTAATTTATTTTCATAATTCTTTTTAAAGGTATCAACATCAATTTTTCCCAAAGAAACATTTTCTATATTTTCATGAAGTGTTGAACCAAGTATTGTATAAACGTTGTCTATACCCTTTTTTCCCAAAATATAGGTATTATAATATTCATACTCACAATTATGAAAACTAGATAATCTTGAAAATGAATATACAGGAATACCTTTTGCTTTTAATTCTTCTAATTTTTCTTCAGCATTCAAAATATCATCTCCTTATATCCATATAGTGCAATTTTCAATTAATTTCTTTAATGAATTTTTATCTAAATCAGACGGTGATAATTTCGAACCTTTTGGTAAATAATAATTATGTCGATCAAATATATAACCGGTTTTGTTTTTATAATATCTATTTGATTTCAATTTTTTAGCAATTTCTCTACTATATTCTTCATCTAATCCTTCGTCCAAACACACAATAATTATTTTGGGGAATAACGATTTAATATTATTTATTTGATAATCACTTATACTATTTCCTCCTAAACCCAACCCAACGTTCAAATTTTTACTACGTAACTGTAAAGGAAATTTTTCAGATTCACCCAATAGTACTATCTCTTTTTCTCTAATATTATGATAGTTTTCGCTAAATGCAAATAATGTTTGTGATTTAGGAAATGGAATTATCGGAAACCATTTTATTTCATGATCTTCTACCTTTTTCTTATTCAATCTACCCATAACCCCAATAAGTTGCCCACTAAAACTTCTCCATGGGACAGTAATCCTATTCGTAACGACATCATATCCAATTTTAAATTCACGCTGCACACTCGGTAAAATTCCATCTTCATAGAACAACAAACTAGGGAGAAGTTCGAACCTATCTAATGTTTCTTCGGGATAGATTTCTAAATCAATCGGTTCATTATTTCTTAATTTTGCTATTTTTTTATAGAATCCACCAAATGGTAATTGATACTCTTCTTGTTTGTCTTTTTTCGTAAAATTAATCCATTTTGCTATAGTTTTTATGGTCTCTGAAAATGATAAATGCAATTTATATTGGACAAGAGTAATTAAATCCCCTTTTAAGTTTGTTGAAAAACAAACCGCCGCTAATGTATCTTTTTTAATTCGAACTGCTGTTGGATTTTTACCCTCATCCCTAGCACATCTTATTTCATTTCTCCACGAGTAATTTTTAATATGATGAAATCCGGATTTTTCCAAAATCAACTCTATATATTCAGGATTATTTATAATATAATTTTTCAACGCATGAACATCTATCACATATATCGCACCTACCTTTGATGCTTAGGAACACAATAGCCCAATTCAATCCATTTATTCCATGCGCTATCGAATTGATAAATTAATACAACATCTCCTTCATCATTTCTTGTTTTGTCTAAAAACAACAATCTATATTTTTTATCTGGATTTAATTTAATTTCTTCTTTAATTCTTGTAGTATTACCACTCAAGTCTTTTTTATATTTATATGGTTTCACATCATATTTCTCACCGGGAAATTCATCTTCCCACAATGGACGCATAAGAATTAGTTCGGATACCACTTCTTTCACGGCTTTAGAATTGGCCAATGTAGAAGCAGTCAAATATCTTGTATTTTCCATATAGATTGCCAATTGCATAGTAATAATAATACAGATATTTTCTTTTTCAGCAACCTGCAAGAGCTGTTTTGATGCTTCAATTAAATCGCCAGTTACCGTAGCAGATGAAGCATTTTCTGGCTTAAATGTATCGTAAATAAAGTAACAGAAACCTTGTTTGCTCATTTTACGCATTATTCGTTTGACATCTTCAATACTGTAATCATAAATTTTCACAAATTTAATTCGATCTTTATAATGTTTTTCATAATACTCCTTAGCCTTTTGAAGCATTTTTAATTGTTCTTCATTAAATCCGCCTATTTTTTGTTTTTTTCTTGTCAATCCAAAATAATTAAGTTTCTGTGAAAGAATAGTCGAAAGGAAAATATGCTGCCAAGCACGTTTATTCATTTCATTTGCTATAATAACAACTTTTTCTCCTTGGTCTAAAATAGGTAACACATATGAATGAACACAAAAACTACTTTTACCAGTTCCACTAAAACCTGCAAATACTTGAACACTTCCTCGATGCAAACCAAGTGTGTGATAATTTAACAATGGACAAGCACTCGCATAACTCAATCCTCGTTCAATACCCGCATGACTTTCGTTAATAAATTCATCAGTTATATCTAAATCCTCAATTTTAATTTCAGATCCTCTTTTTAGAAAAACATTATCCAATTGGTATTCAAAATATTTGTAAACCTGGGATGTAGTCATTTTTTTAAATTTATCCAATTCATTTAACACATTAAATCCTTTATCATATAAATTCAAAAGTATATTACTTTTTATCAACTCATCATAATATGTATCAACGTTATCAACGTTTAATATTTGTTTGATTTCTTCAACGGTTTTATAACCACCACGCCTCATAAATCCATTTTTCAATATTTCTTTATCTTCTATATAACTATACACACTTGCATCATCAAAACTTTTATATCCCTTTTTATACATTTCATAACCCAAAGAATAATAAAACTTTCCGTCATCCGTTAAAAAATCTTTATCAGCTTGAATTTCATAATCACCATATAACTCTGGATTTTTCCAAAGACAAAAGATAAAACTCGCTTCAATAGTATTTCGATTCTCAACTAATTGGGAAGGATATTCATCTATAGTTTTCATCAAAGATCCTCCTCATCAAGAAAAACCGTTATATCATCTTTATTTTTTATATTATTTATTTTAATAGTTAATTCGTGCATATCATTAAAAAGATCAACATCAATATCATTATTTTTTATTTTTTCTTCTTGCCACTTTTTCATTTCTTCCTGTTTATAAATATCATTAATATTACTTTCGATTATTTTCATAACATAACTAAACATGCCATATTCACTTGAAAATTGTTTAGTGGAAAGCCAATATTTTATAGTATCCTTATTGGCTTTAAAACATTCGTATATTACATCATAATCATAAAAACCATGCAATTCATTAATTTTTTTCATCAATATTGGATTAACAATTTGTCCTTCTTCAAGTTCCAATATTTCTTTCGCAATAAATTTAATTAATTTTTCACGCTTTTCCCGTTCATTAATATATTGCTCATATTCTTCTCGGCTACAATAATATTTATTTTTTCCTTTGTCATCTGTAACCTTAAAAAATGTATCGGAAGTACCTTTCTTTTTACAAATTTGACATGTAACTTTTCTTGCCATAAATTTACACTTCCTTTAAACTACGATAAACATTTTAATTTACTTCTTATAAAAATAAGGGGAATAATTGCATTCCCCTTATTTAATTATTTAATTTAACAATTCAACAATCTTTTCCAATGCTTCAGTCGGAATTTCTTCTGGATCTTTAAAATCTTTAAATTTATACTCCTTCATAATGTTTGCAATTTCATTTTTTGTTTCATCACTTGCTTTCATAAATTTATCTTTAATAATTTCAATCAATTCTTCATTCTTATATATATTAATCCTATTCGCCTTTGCTTCTTCTACAGCTTGTTTAATGTATTCTTCTTTCGATAATTCTTGTTCTTTTTTCTCTTCATCAAAACTTTTTTTATTATGTTGTTTTTCATAAGCGACTTTTATAGCATCTTGAATAGCCTTGATGAATTCATCCGGATCAAAAGGGATTTGAGGAACAATTTCTTCAAACCTTGATTTTGAATCAATTCTAAAATTATCATCCCTAAAGGTAATAATCCGAGATTCATCCACCACTTTATTAATGATTTTATTTTTACCGGTTTTTTGTTGGATAAATTCTCTCTCAATTGCACGATTTACAGATGCCACACCCAAAACATGCAACTTAGTCTTAATAGCATTAAAGTATTTTGTCAACATGTTAGTGGTTAGCAAATCATATTGTTGTCCAGTAACAGGGTCGTCAAGAGTACGCCTTTTGGTGTGTCCAATAATAAACATCGAAATCCCAATGTTTTTCAATTGCCAAATCTTATCAAGCACTAGTTCAATGGCTTTTTCTTCACCACGTTGAAATCCTCCAAATGCTGCATTAATTGTTTTAACCCGTTTTTCTGGAGGATATTCTTTATTATGCAACCTTACAACTTCCGGTTCGGTAATTCTCATCAATTCATCAAATGTATCATAAACCAATACTTTCAAATCTTTGTAATCCGTATTGCGATTTTCAATAATATCATCAACAATTTCTTCAAATGTTCTCCAATCTGGCACGTCTTCATAAACAGCACCAGGAATTGCATCGATTCCACTTTCTCTACCGATGTTAAGAATCATATATCCTTCTTCACCAACGAGTTTCTCACACACTTCTTTAGCTAAAGTCGTTTTACCAATACCAGATTCACCAATCAAACCAATATTATAATCAAAAACATCCAATTTAATTTTATTTTTCTTTCCAAATTTTCGTGCCAAAAGACATCATCTCCTTAGTTTTTATTTAAATCATCCAAACAAATTATCCAATTCGATATTAATATTTTCATCTTCTTTTATTTCTTCATTGTTAATCGTTTCTTTTTCTTTATTCTCTGTTCTAGTAAATTCCAAATCTTCTAAAGTATAATCAGTTTCAATTGGTCCTTCAGTAAAATCATTATCATTATTAACTCGCTCTAAGATTGGTTTAATTAACCTGTTTTCATAAATACTTTCTCCAAACATACCTTCTCTCGGAATGAAATCTTCAAGTTTATTAAAGCCAAGTTCAATTGCTTCTCTTTGTTGGGGCGTCAAATCATCCAATGTAATTTCTACCCTTTCTGCACCTCTAAAAACATTTACTTCCCACAACAAATGATAAACCTTATTCTTCTTTGCTTTAGTAAATTGATTTTTCAAGTATTTTAATCGTTTAACATGTAATTCGTTATTGAAGTCAACCTTTTGAGCGTTAATAACAAATTGTTGCGGGAAAAACTGATCTTTTTTTGCTTTACTATCATAAGACAGCAAATAACCATTAATATAATATTTTTTCTCTTTTTCAAAATCTTGTTCGTCAAAAGAATCACTTGTAAAGAAAATATCCATTTTAGCCCTCAATTTAGATGGCGTTTCATCATCAACAATTTCAATCAATTCAGGCTTAAATCTCCTATAAAATTTACCTTTATCTTCACTGAATTCTACACGACCAGTAACCCTAAATTTGCGATCTTTATGTATAGGCAAAAAAGTTTTCAAATATACAATTGCATCAAAATCATGAATAAATTCTCTACGATCTTTGGCCAATTCTTTATATTCATTTTTCAAATCAATCAACTTATTTTTTTCTTGCTCAGTAAGTGAATCTTTAAACTCCAAATTACGAATTTCATATCTCAATTCATTAAGTTTCTTTTTAACGTCTGAATCAGTAGTAAAATCAACAACAGTTTTTCGAAAATCTGCAACCATATCAATAGTTTCTGGCTTCAAACGATCTTCCCAAGGAATTTCAATTTTTGATCCAGGATTGTTTTCAGTTCCTTTACTAAAAGTAATAATGTTGTTTGGTTTTGACTTGAAATATCCACCAAACATTTCCACAAATATACTATTCGTTTTACTTTCTTGTACGGCAAACGTCAAACGATGCCCTTCCCATCCTTTTTCGGACGTAGTAATTTTATGGAATTTATCACCACTAGGAATATGTATATTTCCAATAAATTCAAATGTATTATAAAATCTTGCCAACATCATCTCTCCTTTATATTTTATTTATTTTGGGTATTCAGATTATGTAATAGAATGCTTTTTAACTTTGATATTTCTCTATATCACCAAAATGCGAATTATATACTTTTAATTGCTCTAGAAAAATATCAGTCGCTTTGGCATCAACGTCTATCCAATGATCAGAAAATAATCCACATTCTGCACATAATTCTTTTGCTTTAACAAGACTTATATCTCCGTAATAAGTCATTTCTAATATGTGTAATAATTTAACCTCTTGTTCGACATTAGGCATCTTCAATATTTCTAAACGAATTTCGAGATCCTTATTTGACTTATCTGACATAAAACTTCTCCTTTTATATAATTTCGCAACGTTTCCATTGCTTAATCCAAAGAGCCTTTATTTTTTCCTAATATAAATAAATGAATTGATACATATAAACTTAAAATTAAAATAGAAACATAATTTACAGGAATAACCTTTACAGCCATCAATATGCCTATCAATAAATTTGCAAACGAAAGGACATAATAAATTAATTTCGACAAATAGACATTCACTTTATATCACCTCCCATTTTCAAGTTATATTATATTTTTCATTTTATAAATCCTCAAGTAATTTTAATATTATTTTTTATAAAAGTCACTTTTTATTTAAACTCTCTAAATGTTTTCGTATTCTTTCGTTGGCAAGATCGTAATATTCCTTTTCAATCTCAAACCCTATGTATTTGCGATTGGTATTTATACATGCAATTGCTGTAGTTCCGCTTCCCATACAATTATCGAGAACTATTTCGCCTTCTAGCGTATACGTTTTTATCAGATACTCGAATAACTCAACGGGTTTTTGCGTTGGATGTAACGCTTGTTTTCCGGTAACGTTCGGGAACTCTAAAACGTTGTGCGGAAAACCTGTAAATGCTTCATATTCACGCCCGACTTGGTTGGGTCTAGCTCCTAAAATTCTTCCGTGTTTAACTTCCGTTATTACCTTTTTACCTGACGGTCTTATCCCTTGCGGAAAGTATTTCATACGTCTATCGCCTAACTGACTAACATGACCCATAGGTGCTTTAGAGAATACGCATATCTCTTCTACTTTCGTCATTGGGCGGTTTTTAGCGTGCTGAAATCCGTTCGGCCTCGACTTAACCCAATACCAGCAATATTTAAAAAGCCGCATATTAGACGAAATTAATGTAGTAGTAAATGGCTGACTGGCTGTTAACACAATTACTGCGTTGTCTTTTATAATCCTCTCATACTGTTCCCACAACGGCTCAAGCGGAATTACCGTATCCCATTTACATGCGGTCGTTCCATAAGGTAAATCACACAAAATCATGTCTATACTTTTATCAGGTATTCTCCACATGCCCGTTCCTTTTTCTTTATCACCTAAACAATCTTCATTATAAATTTTATTTAATTCAATCAAACAACCACTCCTTTTATATTTTGCATGTAATTTCACCTCTCCATAAAATCCCTCTTTTATTGCAATTTAGAAATCATTTCTTGAAG
>DATCKF010000105.1:0-9947 GCA_036562395.1 Bacilli bacterium | reverse complement strand
CCCTTCCCCATATTGCTGAATTCATTATATCACTTTTAATTTTTATTTTCAATAGATTTTTAAAAATTTTGTAAACGTTTTATATTATTTTTTATTTTTTGTAAGATTTTGTTGAAAGAATACGATATTTGGGGAAAATATTATGCATTATATTCTTAATTTTTTGAGCATTTTCGTAATTACTAGTAATTCCAAATACAGTTGATCCACTTCCAGTCATTGCAGATCCTGCACACCCATTTTCAATAAGAGCGTTTTTAATAATTGTTATACAATCTTTATTTTGGACTATTTCAACAGTCCTTTCTAAGTCATTAAATAGATAATTTCCAACTTTATTAATATCTTTTTGTAGCACCGCTTTAACAAGATGAGAAAAACGCTCATCATCTTGAATAATTTGGTGATGTTTAAAAATTTCTTTTGTTGAACAAGAAAAGTCAGGGAATACGAGTACAAAATACATTTCTGGAATATCAAGATATTCCTTTAATATCTCTCCTCTCCCTTCAACAATCATCGGCTTTTCAATTATACAAAAAGGAACATCACTCCCAATCTCCGCCCCGAGCTTTATCATTTCCTCATAAGTTAAATTCAATTCCCATAATTCATTGAGCGCTTTAATTGTTGCTGCAGCATCACTACTTCCACCAGCTAAACCTGCATTAGCAGGAATGATTTTATGTAATTTTATTTTACATCCTTTGTTAACATGAAACCTATTAGAAATTAATTTTGCTGCTTTATATACTAAATTATCTTCTTTTTTACACAAATCAACATTGCATTCAAGAGTTATATCATCATCAATTTCAAAAAACAACTCATCATATAAATCTATCATTATCATGATTGATTTTAAATTATGATATCCATCTTGCCTTTTATTTACTACTTGTAATCCTAAATTTAATTTTGCATACGCTCTTTTATATATCATTGTGCACCTACATTAACATTCTCATTTTTCCAAACGTTTCAACACCACCATAAGCATTTCTTCCATCATCAATAAATTTAATGATTTCCTCAAAATCAACAATCTTTAAAAATGAGGTTGTAGAAACTTTTATGGCAATAACAGCTGGATCGAATGTGTGAATATTTACTCTTTTTGGACTACTGGCAAATGTTGCTCCATTTGCCATCAATGCCTCAAAATTAGATTGACATGCTCCCGCAATTATACAACAATTAGAATCATGTCTTCTTATAGCCTTAATCGTCTCCATAAAATGAATTGTATTTGTATAATTTTTTAAATCACTTAAACCTGAAGAATTATAAGAATCATGACCTGTTACTACAATAATATCAGGGCTAATCTGAGATAATACTTTATCTATTTCTTTAGCCATTTTATTTTCATCAACTCGAACACCATAAGCAAATATTCCAAGTTGTTCATATAATTCTAAACATTTACTTAAATAAGTTTTATCACCGTCTAAATGCAATATCTTTCCGAGAATATATTTTTTTTCTGCACGAAATTTTTGATTCATAAGGTTATAAAAATATTTCTGTGTTCTTTCATTTTCTCTTTGAATATCAAGACTTGTTGCTTTTTGGATGCTTTGAACATCAACAACTTTTATAATCCGATAGTTAACCCCTTTAATTGTTATCAGATTTTGGTTAATCCCCACAATCTCATAAACAATCTTTTTTATATCATTTTTTAAAACAACATATTCTCCTAAACGCATATAATTCACCTTATTTTATTATATGAATTATATGTTCAAAATTGCTTATTCGAATAGTCTTTTATACAGATTAACAATCTCCTCAACAGTTAATGATTCAGCTCTAATATCCTTATCATAACCTAAACTTTCAATTAATTTCATCAAGTCTTCCTTTTCAATTGAATAATAAGCAGAAATATTATTTATTAAGGTTTTTCGTCGTTGCATAAAGGTAACTTGGACAAATTCTAAGAAATTATCCTCGTTATTTACTTTATAATCGTTTTTTACTACCTCTATGTCTAATAAAACACTGTCAACATTTGGAGCAGGCAAAAAGGAATTTCGGGATACATTTGCAAATATTCGCGATTTTGTTTTATAAGCCATGAGAACGGATAAGGCATTATAATCCTTAGTATTAGGCTTCCCAGTTAATCTTAGTCCTACTTCCTTTTGAACCATAATAATTATTTTTTTGATACTTTCTTCTTGCAATAATTTAAAGATTATCGGTGTTGTAATGTAGTACGGTAAATTAGCAACAACGACAATATCACTGCAATCAGAAAAATACTTTTTGATATCCTCTTGCAAATCAACTTTCAAAAAATCATTATTAATCAAAATAATATTTTTATGTTCAGATAATGTTTCTTTTAACACTTCAATTAAGTCTTTATCAATTTCATAACAAAGAACTTTTTTCGAATTTAAAGCTAACATTTCGGTTAGTGTCCCAATTCCTGGTCCAATCTCAATTACACCTTTTTCTTTATTCAAAGTGCTATTATCGATAATCTTATTTAAAACTTGCGGATTAATTAAAAAATTTTGACCATATTTTTTCTTTGCATAAAGATTGTATTTACTTAATATGTCTTTTGTTCGATTAACAATCATAAATTTCTTTTTATATCCTCTATAGTAATATTAAACATATTTAACCTTCTCAAAAATTGCTTTGCATTAGCATATCCAATTCCTAACTTTTTGCCTAATTCTTCACGTTTAAGGGCAGAATCACTACTTCCAATTAAACCTAAATCATACATATCATTCATGGTTATATTTTCATGGTAATCTGATATCATGATTTTTGAAAATAACTTGCGAATATCATCTTGAGACATATGTTCAATGCCGATTTTCTTTCCATTTTTACTAATAGCACGTTCGCGATCGGCGAACACTTGATATGCATTAGGAACAACCGATAATAGTGTTTTACGTATTTTTTCACCAGCATAATCAGGATCTAAGCAGAGAACAATTTGATTTGTCTCTCTTATCTTTTTAACTAAATCTAAAAATTCATCGCTAACTGCGCTACCATTAGTTATTAAAATACTTAAATTAGGATAAACTGATTTTATTTTGTTGTAATCATTTTTTCCTTCAACAATCACTATCATTATTTAATGCCATTCATTATTTCTATAACATTTTGTAATTCAACAGGGATATTAATATGTTGTGGACATTTGCTTACACATTGTTCACATTGAATACATTTTTCAGCATCTGCCATTTTTTCAATCAAATAATTATATTCATATTTTGCACTTTTCGCATTATGAAACATTGAATATTCGTTAACAATTGAAAAGTTTTCAGGAATATTAACGCCATTAGGGCAAGGCATACAATAGCGACATTTTGTACAGCCAACTACTTCTAATTTCTTTAACTCAGATGCAACCTCATCAACTAAAACAAATTCTTCTTTTGTCATCTTTTTGAAATTATTATAGATTTTTAAATTTTCATCAAGTTGCTCTACTTCATTCATTCCGCTTAAAACTGTCATAACACCATCAAGCGATGATACCCAACGGAAAGCCCACTTTACGATACTATCATCACTATAATCCTTAAATTTCTTTTCGACTTTTGGATTAAAATGAGCAAGCTTTCCACCTTTTAATGGCTCCATTACTATAATTGGAATTTTTCTATCAACTAGTTCTTGATATCCTTTCATCGTTTGTTGGATATCTTTGTCTAAATAATTGAGTTGGATTTGGCAAAAATCCCAATCATTCATATTTAATATTTCCATAAAAATATCATAATCATCATGATAAGAAAAACCAAAATTTCTTATTTTACCTTCTTTCTTCCACTGTTTACAAGTTTCAATAACATTAAATTCTTTTACGGTTTTTAAATTATATCTATTTAAAGCATGCAATAAATAAAAATCGATATAATCTGTTTTTAATTCATTAAGATGTTTATTTAATGCTTCTTTAACATCATTTTCAGTTTTATATTGGGATACAGGCATTTTTGTAGCAATATAATACGAAGATCGATCATATTTTTTTAAAGCTCTGCCAACAAATTCTTCGCTTTGTCCATTTAAATATGGAACTGCAGTATCAAAATAATTTACCCCATTTTGATATGCTATATCGATTAATTTCATTGCTAATTCTTCATCTATTTTTCCATCTTTCATTTTGAATCGCATGCATCCAAAGCCTAATGCTGATGTCTTAATATCTTTATCATACCATTTTCTGTATTCCATGTTATCCTCCCATATCTTCTTTTTAATTATTATAGCATATCAATACTTAATTATAAAGAAATTATCGGTATTTTTTTATAATCTCAATTACTTCTTTCCCACAAAGCAAATATTTTTTCTCTTTGAAACCAGGAACTTGAAGAAATTCTTCTTTTGTTGTCGGTTTATAGATAACAAGATTTTCGGCATCATGATTAATAAAAATATTGCATGCAGGAATTTTCTTTAACTTTGATATTTTCCTTCGGCATTCTAATAGTTCTTCATATAATTTCAAATCATCACCTGTAAAATTCGGTAACGGACGATTATGTTTTTCAAAATGTTTATGCATTATATCAAAATCGTTATAAAAACGATCTTTATGATTTTCTTTTAATAAATTCCCAATTTCCAACATTTTTTGATATTCAAGTTGATTACAATCAACGGAAATAAGATTACTAAAATAATTATTTAATTGATCATATCGAATTAATGGATAATGACAATTTTCTTGAATGATAGTAGTTTTGGGATTCCCCATAACAACAAGAGTATCGATAGAAATAATATACCCATTATCTTCAAGAAATTTTTGAAAGATAAAGGCTTGCCTTCTTATTTGATTAAATGGATTAGGCATCCCCTCCTCTTCAACAAATCTCCTCCTTGGAATTAACCTTATACAATCTCTATTAGGTAACACTTTAATACTTCCATATAGGTTCTTTACTTCAATTAAAAATAGTTTATCTTTACTTATCACGATAAAATCTGCTTGAGCACTACCATAAGGAAGTTCTAATCTCACATCGGATAAACATATGATTGGTAGAAAGATATTTGCTAATTCATAATTAGCACGATCTTCCCCTTCTAATCCATACTTTGCAATCTTAACGCGATGATTATACTCTTCATCAGTTTCACCATTTATTCTTGTAATAATTCTTTGCATTCTCCGTGCAAATTGAAATTCTTTAATGAAATTAGCTTTTATCATCATATCACCTCAATATATATATTTTTAATAAAAACCAATTTTACTTAAGGAAATTAAAAAACTCCTAAAGATTTTCTTTAGGAGTATAATTTTTTATTTTACGATGTCAGTTTGACTAAAGAAGACACCACCAAATGTACCAACTTTAAAGTTGTTATATCCAGAATCATCATCAATATAATATATATCTCTTACCATTACGGTAATTGTAACATCGTCACCTTGTGTTAAACCTGCATTGCTTTCAAGATTATTTAATCTGAAGAATTGACCAGTAGTAGCTCCATCAATATACCAATAGTTTCCGCTTCCACGTACTTTTCCAGTAATCGTAATTAATTTTCCATAATATGTTTTGGCAACTTCTTTTGCTGTTGCTTGTGAATTAACGCCAAGTGCAAAAATATCAGCGATTGACATAGTAACTGGACTAATTAATGTTGGTTCTTCAGCATCTTCTAATTCACGGTAACCTAATTGTTCTATTTGCATATTAAATGATTCATTTGGTTTATATGCTGTTAAATTACCTTTAACTTGAACAATTTCATTTAAACCTGGACGGACAGAACTACTAATTAAAACTGCACCAGTTTCATCAGCTACCCAGTAACCACGATATTGATGACCAATAACTTTTCCTTGTACTAATACTAATGGTGTCGCATCACTAGAATTTAAAGGTGTTCTATCAAATAATGTATTAACTTTTGATACTTCAAGTTTTACTGCTTTTACTTTAACAGTTTCATCAACGGTTGTATTGCCAACTGTAACTGTTACTGTTAATTCGATTTCTGTTTCCGCATTTGGAGCAGTGAACTTTCCATCGTTAGTAAGGATTGCTGTATTTGATGATTCCCATTCTACTGTAGCATCAAATTCATCATCTTCAGTAGGTAATGTAATATCCCATGTTAAGATTTCATCTTTTACAAGGTCAACCATTTTTTGAAGAGTAATATCTGCTTTTTGTTTTTCAGTATAAGTAATTTCTGTTTCTTCAGCAGTATCTTCTACATAGCATACGTTATATGCATTCTTTGCATAACTATAAATAACAATTACCATTTCAACATACTTATTAACAAAATTGTCCTTTAAATCATTTAAAGATGCAGTTGAAGAATATTTTGTAACCGCAACAAATTTACTAGAATCGATTGGATCTGTAATACGATATGGATTGCTTGAATCTGTTGATGTAAGGATTTTACCTTTAATTTTATACATTGTTGTATAAAATCCTTTGTCAGTAGATTGATGATTATTAAGTTCATCAATTGTGATTTCTTCTATATCTGCATATGGATCAAAATCTTCATCTTCAACACCAATTTGTTCAGCAGTTGAACTTGATAATTGAGGCATATTATTATAAACAGCAGTAAGTCCACGAACATTAACGATATCACCAATTTCTCGTCCATGTTCTGCTAAATATACATACATATATCCAGTATCATCTTTAATAGCATATCCTGAAGTAGATGTATATACGACTGTTCCAGTTAATTTTACTTTAGTATTAAGATTTGCAGCTTTTGCTTCTTCAACTGTCATCGCTTCATATGTATCAGCAACAACAGTAATTTCCATATTTCGAACAGCTTTTTTACCTTCATAAGTTACAGTTGCTTTTAAAGTAACTACTGTTTCTTCAGCTGGTAAAACAACTGTTGCTTTATAATATAAATCTGGAGTAGGTTGCATTGTATCTTCTTCAGTTGGAACTTCCCAATCAGGGATTTCACCAATGGAAACAATATTTGGATGTGATGATTCCCAAGTTACAGGTGCTTTTGTATCCCCTTCAACATACTTAGGTAATGCAAATGAACCTGCAATTGCATCATGCTTTGGAATATATAACTTATTAGCTTTTGCTTTTGCTTGATTATCGCTACATCCAACAAGAACTAAGGCAATAAATGCTAACACAATTATTGACCAAACTTTTTTAAAACCAGTTCTCATTATTTATTATCCTCCTAAAAAATTTATTCTACTTCTATAATATCATTGACTCTCGGCAAATCATCTGGTTCTAATTCGCCTTTGGAATATCGAGGTGCATCGCCCACAGAAATTTGATACTGTCCGTTCGCATATTCATAATAAGCGATACCCCCAGTTATGTTATATATTTTCCCGACGGTAAATATTTTTTCGACTTGATGTTTAATAATTAAATGATTGCTAAAGTATACATCGAATAAGTCACCGTCTTCATTCACGAATTCAACAACATAATATTCATCATTATTTGATGTACGTTTTTCAATTTTATGACATTTAAGATTATTAACTTGAACGACACGGCCATAATATGGCTCTAAATCACTTCCACCATTTAAATCATTAGCATCTAAACTAAGGATTTCTGGAGAAACATTTTCAATCACTTTACTAGGATTTCTTAATCCCGTTAATTGCGTTCCGTACATCCCTTCATATTCTAATTGACATTGTAAAGTAAAGATATCACCAATTTTATATTTTCGATAATATGGATCACTATATCCATAAAAGGCATATATATATCCTTTTCCATTCGTAATTTCACCGTCTTGATCATAACTTACTTCATAAGCATCTTCTAAGAACATATTGTTTCCAACTGTTCTTACAAGTTTTACGGTGATTAAGAACTTCGTTCCGGTTTGAAAATCTTCATGGTTATTTAAGATATATAAAATTGATGTTTCAATCACTTCTTTGGAATAATTGAAATTTGGATCTTTTTCACCATAGATACGTTTTTCAGATTGTCGAGCTTTTTCACTTGCTGCCCATAAAATCTCATGATTTTTATAACTCTTATCGACCATATAAACACTGTAGGCGAGTTCAATCTCTTCAAGATTTAATAATCGATATTTATCATTTTCATTGGTCTTATACCAAACCCATGCTAAATAACGATTGCCTGTTGAATCGATACGTTCACCTTCAGCTTCTAAGACGATAGATACAGCATTTTCAAGCTTTTGCTTGACAAATTCGCTTGCAGGTTTTCCCCACGCTTCAACAACCCCAGTCGACTCTGGTGTATCGATACCTAAAAATCTAATCGTGATGTTTCTATTTCCCGTATAGACAGAAATTGTATCTCCATCAACACAGCGATTAAGTTCTACTATTCCAATACCATCTTCTATAAAGTCTTTGCCAATTGGAGATTGATCTAATTCCAATTCGTCAGTATAACGAGTGTCAAGAGGGATGGGATCGTTATTTTCCTCACCCTCTTTTGGCTTACAACCAACAATGAATATCGAAAGCAGTAAAACAAGAAGTAGATTGATTGTCTTTTTAAAAAACTTCATATTTCTTTACCTTTAAATTATTGACCAATACGATTTATTGCATCATTAATTGCTTGTTGAACATCAGTTTTATATACTAAAATTTGGGTAAGTGCAGTTCCTGCTTCATTACGAACTTTATTAGAACCTGACCAAGCTGGGTCAACGAAATATTGCCAACCGTTTGCAGAATATGCAGCTGCTGCTTTATGAACTTTTGCAGTATCTTGTGTTTCATCATTTAAGAAATCAACATATTCTTGTAATTCATATGCAGATGCTCTAACAGGTAAATATCCTGTAGCCATAGCAAATCTAGCAGTGTTTTCAGGAGTTAAGAAATGTTTAATTAATAACCATGCAGCTAATTTTTCCATATCACTTGCTTGTGAAAATATGCAAAGGTTAGTTCCTTGTTGAATAACAAATTTATGATCTTCATCATAGTAAGGAATAGGTGCAACTGCCCATTCACCGATAGAATCACTATAATGTGATGCACCAGCTGTTGAACCAACGTTTAATAATATTTGTGAGTTAATAAAGAAGTTCGAACCATATTTTCCTTCCCAAGCTTCTGGAACTGTGAAGACATTTTCTGAAGATAATGTTTGTAAATATGTTAAAGCTTCTTTAGCTTTATTATTATTTGCAAATGATAATTTACCACGTTGTACATCTGTAACACCATTAGAACGATAAATAGATTCAGTATATTTACCACCAAATTGATGAATAATGGTTGTAAATAAGTTTCCAGTTGAATCATACATCATTGGAATGAAATGTTCATCATCAATATTTGTTGCAATATTACCTAAGAACGAGTATTCACCATCTTCAATATCTTCAACAATCTCATAAATTTGAGCTGATAAAGCTCTTAATTCTTCCCAAGTCTCTGGAACTTCTAAGTCAAATTCTTCAAAGAAATCTTTATTATAGAATAACAATTCTGTTGACTTATTGAATGGCATACCAATAAAACTCTTTTCTGAGTCAAATTGTCTGCTTTCATTCAAGTACCCTGGTAAGAAGTCATTTAATTCTTCTTGTGTGTAACCGATTCTAGGATCTTCAGATTCAATAAACTTGTCAAGTGGAATAATTGCTTCAGTAATCAAATATTCAGCAAAATGGTCTGGATAACCAACAGTTAATGTAGGTGCTTTACCTCCACCAATATGAAGAATTGTTGCATCCTTCATTTCATCATAACCACCAATTGTTTCCACTTTTACATGTACATTTGGATATTCCTCATTAAATGATGCAATCATATCATCAATTTGATTGACGATAGCAGTTGTTGTAAAAGGAATTCTAAATGTAATTTTTACACTCTCTTCAGCTTTCAATTGTTCGATAGATAACACTTCATAATCAGATGAGTAACCTTTGTTACAACCTGATAAGGCAAAAAC
>DATCKF010000092.1:0-4105 GCA_036562395.1 Bacilli bacterium | reverse complement strand
TTACCATTCAGTGCTAATGATATTATAACATAATATTTAGCACTGTCAAGTGGTTTGTGCTAATTTTTTTAAAATTTTTTAATTTTTTTCTTGACAACCATATTTTCCATATTTATGCATATACTATTTAAGAGGTGATTTAATGGGAAAGAGCTATAAAGGTGCAATAAGTTTTGGATTAATTTATATTCCAATCAGTTTATATAATGCTGTTCGTAGTAATACAATAAACTTTAATCTAATCGATAAAAAGACTATGAGTCGTATACATTATCTAAAGACATGCGCAAATTGTGAAGGAAGAGAAGTTGATAAAGATGATATTGTAAAAGGGTTTGAATATGAAGACAATAAATATGTCATTTTCGAAAATGAAGATTTCGAGAAAATAAAATCAAAGAAAGATAAAACCATCATTATTGAAGAATTTGTCAATCTAAGTGATATTGATCCTATATACTATGATAAACCATACTATGTCGTTCCTGAAAAAGGTGCCGAAAAACCTTTTGAACTCTTAAAAAAAGCCATGGAAAAAACCAAAAAAGTAGGGATAGCAAAAACAGTTATAGGAACTAAAGATACATTAATTGCTTTACGTGTAAAAGATGGAATCATGTATTTAAATACCATGAATTTTCATGAGGAGATTGTTGAAGCGCCATACATTTCAGAAAATGTCAAGTCAAATAAACAAGAATTAGATTTAGCAATTGCTCTTTTAAATAGTATGACAAGAAAATTCAGACCAGAAGAATTTATTGATGAGTATCGACGCAAAGTCATCAGTGCTATTGAAGCTAAAATTGCCGGACAAGAAATTGTTGTTCGTGAAGATGAAGAATTAAATCCAGCGTTGGATTTAATGACAGCACTTGAAGAAAGTCTCGAACGTGTTAGAGAACGACCACAAGCATAATGGATGAATTTTATCAAGATTTATCACCAATGCTTTTTTATGAAAGCGAACCTTTCGATTCTGAAGATCATCTTTTCGAATTAAAATTTGATGGCATTAGAGCTTTAGCATATCTTGATACCGATAAGACTATCATTAAAAACAAACGTCATAAAGATGTTACAAATCTTTATCCTGAACTAAATAATCTCCACAAACAAGCAAAAACAAGATGTATCATCGATGGTGAAATTGTCGTTATGATTAACGGAAAACCAGATTTCTTTAAAATGCAAAAGCGAAGCCTTTTACAAGATCCCTTTAAAATACAAATTAGCTCACAGTCCTACCCAGTAACATTCATCGCTTTTGACATCATCTATTATCGCGATCATTTCATAACCGATTTACCACTAATTGAAAGAAAGAAAATTCTCCAAGAAAATATTGTTGAAAATAATATGCTTGTAATTTCAAGATTTATCGAAAAGAATGGCATTAAATTTTTTGAGGTTGTAAAAAAGCAAGGATTAGAGGGAATAGTAGCGAAAGAAATGCTAAGTAAATATTTCCTGGGCAAAAGATCAAAAGCATGGCTAAAATTTAAAGTTTATGGTGAAGATGATTTAGTAGTATGTGGATATTTAGAAAAAGACAATAAGACAATTGATATCATTTTTGGTCGTCTTCTAAATAATCATTTAATTAAAGCTGCAACAATCAATACAAGCAAAGATAAAAAATTGATTATCGATTTTGCAAAGAAAAATCCATCTTCTCCTCTCTTTCCTAACGAAGACAATCAAATTATATGGATGAAGCCACATTTAGTTGGGAAAGTAAAATATATGATGAAAACAGAATCAGGAAGTCTACGTCAAGCTGTCTTTTTAGGGCTTCGTGACGATAAATATTTTGCAGATTTAAAAAAGGAGTGAAAATTCACTCCTTAATTTATTTTGTTGTAAAGGTTACTTCATCACTATATAAAAAGCCATTTCGCCCATATGCTTTTAATGTTAATGTATATTCAGTTTTACTTTCAAGGTCAGTAATTAAGGCATTAGTTACTAACTGTTGATTTTCTTTGGCTTTAATAGTTGTATGTAACGTACCATTCAAATAAACTTCATATTCAGTAATTATTTTATTATAAGCTTCTTTTGGTGGATCAAATGTAATAAGAGCATAACTATCAGCAACATCACTTGTAGCTAAGTTATTTCCACCATACAAGTCATATTTAAACTCTTTTGTTTCTTTTGTTCCATCAGCAAATGTAATCTCAAAGATATATAAACTATCTAAATCACCATAGAACTTATCAAATGTATGGGTAACATATCCTGGAGTTGGTATCACATATAATTCTTCACGTTTGTCACGGTATGCTTCCTTAATAACCATTTCCTTGATATTCTTGTAAAATTTCTTTGACCATGTAAATGTAATTGTATTATTTTCAGCATTTGGAGTTGCTGTAATTGAATCTAATAATTCTTCTTTAGTTGCATCTTCTTTAGGTTGTAATTTCTTATTAACAACTTCATAAGTTTTTGATACAACACCATTAGCATTAATTTGCTTGATAGTTATTTTATCATCTAAAACATCAATAATATATCCTTTCGCAAAATCATAAGGATCAGCACTACCAATACCTTTAATTCCTCCGCCTGCACCATTAAGATAAGTTACTCCTAAATCGCTACTAGTAGGTTTTTCCCCTTGGAATAATGTTTCATAACGATGACTATGATAATGTCCTGCTAATACTAAATCAACTCCGTATCTTTCCATCACTTCAATATAATAAGGTTTATAATCAGTAGTATTTTCGGGAATAAAGAATGGAGCATGTGTACCAACAATAATAAATTTTGATTGATTATTTTTCAAAACTTCTTCAAGCCATTTTAATTGCCCACTTACATCATACGATGAATTGGTATCAAGTTGGATAAATAATGTATCATTATGAACAAAGTAATAACTTACACCTTGATATTCATTATAACCATTAGCTGGGAAGTTAAAATAGGCGCGGAATATTTTATTTACTCCTTTATTTAATTCATATAATTCGTGATTTCCTGGAACGCCAACATAAGGCATTTTCTTAAAGCTATTGGCATGTGTAAAGAATTTATCCCAATCAACTGAGTTTCCACCAGTATCAACCATATCACCGGTTGTTAAGACAAAATCAAGATTTGGTTGAATATCTAAGGCGGCATTTATTACTTCTTCATTAATTTCTGCACCATCATAACCATCATAATAATGAACATCGGTCATAAATAAGAATGATGTCGAATCGTCTCCACCAGCGGTTGTAAAAAAGTAATCATCAGAATATGTATTGTTTCCTTGATTGATACGATATTTATATTTCGTATTAGGTTGTAAATTAGTTAATGTCACTTTGCAAACATTTCGTCTTTCAAAAGGTATTTCTAAAGATTCTTCTAGAGCTTCAAAGCCTTTAGTAACCGGATTAACAATTACTTTATTTTCATAATTTGTATCGGTTGCTAAAGTATATTCTAATTTTGATTTTGTATTTTTGATATGATAATTAATATTTACACTCGTACTAGCATCTTGACCAGGGCTTGTTACAATGTAATAAGCGCTATACTCTTCTTCTTCAACTAATGGAACATCCCATTTTGCATATAACTTAAAGCTTCTTGTGACAGGTTCATTAAAATCATAAGGAACTAAAAGTGCACTATCAACATACCATCCTGCAAAAATAAATTCTCCATTTGTCGGATTTACTGGTGCTTGTAATTTTTGATCATGAAAAACTTTAACACTTGCTACTTTACTTCCACCATTACTTTCAAAAGTAATTTCATATTCATGAGGATTCCATTTTGCATATAAAACAATATTATTCTTTATTTTAGTGGTTGGATTAAAAGGTGTATTAAATTCATTATCTAGAAACCATCCACCAAAGTCATATCCATTTCGGATTGGTTCATCTGGTAGGGTAAATTCTTCGTCTTCATCTAAAATATATTCTTGAATTTCAGTTCCACCATTAGTTTCAAAAGTAATTGTATATTGATTTTTATTACAACCACCTAAGAAAACAACCAAAAACAATAATATTATTATTAATGTTTTCTTGATCTTCATCTTCATCACTCCCTATGGTAATTATACAACAATTCATCGATAAAAACAATCTAATAC